>NZ_PCZU01000303.1:8270-15084 GCF_002887785.1 Rhodococcus sp. ENV425 | reverse complement strand
CGGATGTACAGCCGTGCGGTCTGGCCGAGAGTGCGGGCCTGCGAGCTGTCGTCGCCGGGAACCGTGATCACCAGGTTGTCACCGTCGATCACCACCTCGGAGCCGGACACGCCGAGGCCGTTCACGCGGGTCTCGATGATCTGCTGGGCCTGCCGGAGACTGTCCTGGCTGGGCGCGCTGCCGTCCGGGGTGCGGGCGGTGAGGGTCACCCGGGTGCCGCCCTGCAGGTCGATGCCGAGTTTCGGCGTCGCCGACTTGTCCCCGGTGAAGAAGATCAGGGCATACAGCGCCACCAGGATCGCCCCGAACAGGGCGAGGGAGCGAACTGGATGCACCGATCCGTTGGAAGGTGCCACGGTCTGTCAGTCTCCTCGATGCGAGTGAGTGATGCGCTGGTCACGGGGCCACCGCACCCGTCGGGCGCGGCCCCCGGCGCGGCCCGCACATCGGCCGGGGTGTCGACCGGTCGGTGTCCGACCGTTCAGTGCTCGGTCGGCCGGCCGGCGGGCGGCTCGGTGTCGTCGCCCTTGTCCAGCGAGAGGCCACCGGTCTCGTCCGTCGCCGAGCCGAGCTCGGTGACCCGCTCGCGGACCACGACCCGGGCCCAGGTGGTCACCACGCCGGGAGCGATCTCGAGATCGACGGTGGTGTCGGTGAGCGCGACGATGGTGGCGTGCAGCCCCGCCGTGGTCATCACCCGGTCACCGACCCGCAGCGCGTCCTGCAGTTCCGCGGTCTTCTGCATCTCCTTCTTCTGGCGCCGGATGCCGAGGAACGTCGGCACCAGCAGGGCAAGGATCAGCAGCGGGAAGAGCAGTTCCATCGTTGAAGTCAGTCCTCGAGGTCGTCCGGTATCGGGCGCCGGCGGTCGTGGACCGGCGCAGTAGACCAGTGTGCCATTACCGGCGCGGCTCCTGTACCGGCGCCGGTGGCCGACCGGTCATTCGTCGTCGAACAGGCCGGGTTGCGGTTCGCGGGCCCGCACCTCGATGCCGCCGGTAGCAGCCTCCGGCGGCGGTGTCAGCCCGAGCTGCAGCCACGCGGCCTGGGTCGCGACCCGCCCGCGCGGAGTTCGCGCGATCATCCCCGCCCGTACCAGGAACGGTTCGCAGACCTCCTCGACGGTGCCGGGTTCCTCACCGACGGCCACCGCGAGCGTGGACACGCCCACCGGCCCGCCCCCGAAGCTGCGGACCAGCGCGCCGAGCACGGCACGGTCGAGCCGGTCCAGGCCGAGCGCGTCGACGTCGTAGACCGCCAGGGCGGCCTGCGCGATCTCGCGGGTGATGATGCCGTCGGCGCGGACCTCGGCGTAGTCGCGGACCCGGCGCAGCAGCCGGTTGGCGATGCGCGGGGTGCCGCGGGAACGGCCGGCGATCTCGGTGCTCGCCTCCTCGCCCAGGTCGATGCCGAGGATCCGGGCCGAGCGCAGCAGGATCTGCTGCAGTTCCGCCGGGTCGTAGAAGTCCATGTGCGCGGTGAAACCGAACCGGTCGCGCAAGGGTCCGGTCAGCGCGCCGGAACGGGTGGTGGCGCCGACGAGGGTGAACGGGGCGACCTCGAGCGGAATCGACGTCGCGCCCGGGCCCTTGCCGACGACGACGTCGACCCGGAAGTCCTCCATCGCCAGGTACAGCATCTCCTCGGCGGGACGCGCGATGCGGTGGATCTCGTCGATGAACAGCACGTCGCCTTCGACGAGGTTGGACAGCATCGCGGCCAGGTCGCCGGCCCGCTCGAGCGCGGGGCCCGACGTCAGCCGCAGCGACGACCCGAGTTCGGCGGCGATGATCATGGCCATCGACGTCTTGCCCAGGCCCGGCGGGCCCGACAGCAGGATGTGATCCGGGGTGCCGCCGCGCAGCTTCGCCCCGCGCAGCACCAGCTGCAGCTGTTCCCGCACCCGAGGCTGGCCGATGAAGTCGTCGAGGTTCTTCGGCCGCAGGCTCGCCTCGACGTCGCCGTCGGCGGGCGTGTACTCGGCGGTCATCGGCGCCTCGTCGGGGGCACCCGCAGGGGGGAAGTCCTCGATCATCGGCTCTTGCCCAGCAAGGCCAGCGCCGAACGCAGCGCGGTGGAGGTGTCGGAGTGCGGGTCACCCGCGAGGACCGTGTCGGTGGACTGCTCCGCCTGTTTGACGGGGAAGCCGAGTCCGACGAGAGCCTCGACCACCTGGTCGCGCATGGGCGAGCCGACCACCGCGGCCGGGGCGGAGGTTCCGGCGAACGCGGCGACCTTGTCCCGCAGTTCGACGACCATGCGTTCGGCGCCACGCTTGCCGATGCCCGGGACCCGGGTCAGGGCGGCGGTGTTGCCGTCGGCGAGGGCCGCACGCAACGAATCCGGATCCAGCACGGCCAGGGTGGCCATGGCGAGGCGGGGTCCGACACCGGAAACCGTCTGCAGCAACCCGAACAGATCCCGGGCGTCGGGGTCGGGGAACCCGTACAGCGTCATCGAATCCTCGCGCACGATCATCGCCGTCACCAGGCGGGTGTCCTCGCCACGGCGGAGCGTGGCCAGGGTGGCGGGCGTGGCGTGGATCCGGTAACCGACCCCCGCGGATTCGATGACGACGTGGTCGAGTGCGATCTCGAGCACTTCCCCGCGCACCGAGGCGATCACCGTGCACCTGCCTTCCGCGCGGCGGCCTGTTCCCGCAGCCGCGCTTCGTATCGTCGTTTCTGTTCGGCCGCGGCGGCCTCGGCGGCGGCCATGCGTGCGAGCATGGGCGCACGCCAGCAGTGGCAGATCGCGAGGGCGAGGGCGTCCGCGGCGTCCGCGGGCTTCGGCGCGGTGGCGAGGCCCAGGATCTTGGTGACCATGGCCGTGACCTGCTTCTTGTCGGCCGAGCCGTTCCCGGTCACGGCGGACTTCACCTGGCTGGGGGTGTGGAACGCCACCGGGATGCCGCGTCGGGCAGCGGAGAGCGCCACCACTCCCCCGGCCTGGGCGGTGCCCATCGCGGTGCGGACGTTGTGCTGGGAGAACACCCGCTCGACGGCGACGACATCGGGCCGGAATCGGTCGAGCCAGTCCTCGGCGGCCGCGGAGATGCGCAGCAGCCGCGACGGCAGTTCCAGGTCGGGGGGTGTGCGGATCACGTCCACCGCCACGGCGGCGACCTCGCGTCCGCGGCCGGTGTCCACGATGCCGAAGCCGCATCGCGTCAGTCCCGGGTCCACACCCATCACGCGCACCCGTTCACCTCTCGACCGCTACGAACAACTGTTCGAGAGCATAGCGGCCGGGGCGGCGCGTCGCGGTATCGACACGCAGCCCCGGCCGGGAGCCGTCCGTCTCAGGCGTCGAGTTCGGCGAGGACCTCGTCGGAGACGTCGACGTTGGTGTAGACGTTCTGCACGTCATCGGAATCCTCGAGGGCGTCGACGAGCTTGAACACCTTGCGGGCGCTGTCCGCGTCGACGGGGACCTCGACCGAGGCCCGGAAGTCCGGGTCGGCCGATTCGTAGTCGATGCCGGCCTCGACGAGCGCGGTGCGCACAGCGATGAGATCGCCGGCCTCGGAAACGATCTCGAAGCTGTCACCGAGGTCGTTGATCTCCTCGGCGCCGGCCTCGAGCACGACCTCGAGGATCTCGTCCTCGGTGCGGCCGTTCTTCTCGAGCACGACGACGCCCTTGCGGGTGAACAGGTAGGACACCGAGCCGGGGTCGGCCATGTTGCCGCCGTTGCGGGTCATCGCGGTGCGGACCTCGCCCGCCGCGCGGTTGCGATTGTCGGTGAGGCACTCGATGAGGATGGCGACACCGCTGGGGCCGTAGCCCTCGTAGGTGATGGTCTGCCAGTCCGCGCCGCCGGCTTCCTCGCCGCCGCCGCGCTTGCGGGCCCGCTCGATGTTGTCGTTGGGGACCGAGTTCTTCTTCGCCTTCTGGATGGCGTCGTACAGCGTCGGGTTGCCCGCCGGGTCACCACCGCCTGTCCGGGCCGCCACCTCGATGTTCTTGATCAGCTTCGCGAACATCTTGCCGCGCTTGGCGTCGATGGCCGCCTTCTTGTGCTTGGTGGTGGCCCATTTGGAGTGGCCGCTCATTCGATTGGAGCCCCTTCCGGCGAGGTGAGGTCGGACCGGGTCCGACTGGTTCGGAGGGTCGATTCTACTCCGCGCCGACTTGCCCCGAACGGACGGTGTCGACGAAGAGTCGATGCACCCGCAGGTCACCGGTGACCTCGGGGTGGAACGACGTCGCCAGCACCGCTCCCTGCCGCACCGCGACCACCCGTCCGGCGGCCGGTCCCTCGGGGACGGTGGCCAGGATCTGCACGCCGGGACCGACCTCCTCCACCCAGGGCGCTCGGATGAACACCGCGCGCACCGGATCCCCCTCGATGCCCGCGACGTCGAGGTCGGCCTCGAACGAGTCGACCTGCCGGCCGAACGCGTTGCGCCGGACGGTGATGTCGAGGGCGTCGAGGTGCTCGGCGTCGGGGCGGGTGTCGAGCACCTGCGAGGCGAGCAGGATCATGCCCGCGCAGGACCCGTAGGCGGGCAGGCCGGCCTTCAACCGGGCGCGCAGCGGCTCGAGCAGGTCGAACACCTGCAGCAGCCGGCTCATCGTGGTGGACTCCCCGCCGGGAATCACCAGGCCGTCGACGGCGTCGAGTTCGGCGGTCCGGCGCACCCCGATCGCGCGGGCGCCGGCCGCCTCGAGTGCGGTCAGGTGCTCGCGTACATCGCCCTGGAGCGCGAGCACGCCGATGGTCGGAGAACTTCCCACTGTCGCCTGTTCTGTCGGGGACGGGACGACACCCGTCCGAAGCCTGGATATCAACGCTAGCAGCCGCGGCGGGGTGTCCCGGCTCACGGACCGCGAGCCGGATGCCGGCGCATCAGCGCAGGTAGCGGGCCAGTCCCTCCTGCACCACCGCGGCGACCATCCGCCCGTTCCGGTCGAAGATGCGGCCCTGCGTCAGGGCCCGCCCGAAACCTGCCGACGGGGACGTCTGGTCGTACAGCAGCCAGTCGTCGGCGCGGAACGAGCGCAGGAACCACATGGCGTGGTCGAGGGAGGCGCCCTGCGTCTGCTCGTCGGGATGGGCGACGCTCGCGGAGCCGAGCAGCGTCATGTCGCTCATGTACGCCAGGGTGCACACGTGCAGCACGTTGTCGTCCGGGAGCGGGTCACGGACCCGGAACCACACCTGCTGCTGTGACACGATGCCGGCGCGCCGGAAGAGGCGATCCTCCGGCACCCGTCGCAGGTCCCATTCCGGCCACTCGCGCCTGGCCCACAGGTTTCCGGGGTCGTCCGAGTCCGCGAGGTCGGCGAGGTCGTCGGGATCCGGCACCTGGGGCATCTCGTCCTGGTGCTCGATGCCGTCGTCCTGGACGTGGAACGACGCGGACATGGTGAAGATCGCCTGCCCGTCCTGCACGGCGGTCACCCGCCGGGTGCCGAACGACCGGCCGTCGCGGATCGGGTCGACGAGATACACGATCGGCTTCTCGGGGTTGCCGGGGCGGACGAAGTACCCGTGCAGCGAATGCACCGAGTACGCGGGATCGACGGTGCGCACCGCGGATACCAGCGCCTGTCCGGCGACCTGCCCCCCGAAGGTGCGCTGCAGCGACGTCTCCGTCGCCACGCCCCGGAAGATGTTCTTCTCGAGGTGTTCGAGCGCCAGGATCTCCTCGATCTTCGCCATGCGGGCTCCTTCCCGGTCCTGCGACAGGCTATCCGCAGGGCCCGGCGAGAAGCGACGGGAGCCTCCGACACGGTCGGAGGCTCCCGTCGCACGCGGGGATGCCGGCGGCGGTGGGGTCACCAGCCCCGCTCGGCGAGGCGGTGCGGAACCGGGATGTCGTCGACGTTGATGCCGACCATGGCCTCGCCCAGGCCACGCGAGACCTTCGCGAGCACGTCCGGGTCGTCGTAGAAGGTGGTGGCCTTGACGATCGCGGCGGCACGCTCGGCGGGGTTGCCGGACTTGAAGATGCCCGAGCCGACGAACACGCCCTCGGCGCCGAGCTGCATCATCATCGCCGCATCGGCCGGGGTGGCGATGCCGCCGGCCGTGAACAGCGTCACCGGCAGCTTGCCGGCCTTGGCGACCTCGACCACCAGGTCGTACGGCGCCTGCAGTTCCTTGGCCGCGACGTACAGCTCGTCCTCGGGCAGGGAGGTCAGCCGCCGGATCTCCTGGCGGATCTTCCGCATGTGGGTGGTGGCATTGGAGACGTCGCCGGTGCCGGCCTCGCCCTTGGAGCGGATCATCGCCGCGCCCTCGTTGATGCGGCGCAGCGCCTCACCGAGGTTGGTGGCGCCGCACACGAACGGCACGGTGAAGGCGAACTTGTCGATGTGGTTCTCGTAGTCGGCGGGGGTGAGCACCTCCGACTCGTCGACGTAGTCCACGCCGAGGGCCTGCAGGATCTGTGCCTCGACGAAGTGACCGATGCGGGCCTTGGCCATCACGGGGATGGACACGGCCTCGATGATGCCTTCGATCATGTCCGGGTCGGACATGCGGGACACGCCACCCTGGGCGCGGATGTCGGCGGGGACGCGCTCGAGCGCCATGACGGCGACGGCACCCGCGTCCTCGGCGATCTTCGCCTGCTCGGGGGTGACCACGTCCATGATCACGCCGCCCTTGAGCATCTCGGCCATACCGCGCTTGACGCGGGCGGTGCCGGTGGTGGGAACGGACTCGGGGCTGCTCACAGCAAGAACTCCTGGGGTATGGCCTGCAGAAACTGACGCGGCGGACGGAATCGGGCACGTCGCGGCGCCGCTCCCGATTCTAGGGGCACCGCGGGGACCGTCCCATAGCCAGTCGCGAGGCCCTGGCC
>NZ_PCZU01000303.1:0-8241 GCF_002887785.1 Rhodococcus sp. ENV425 | reverse complement strand
CCTCGCCGGCAATCGACTCCGCCTGCCTCGAGTGCCGGCGCTCACCGGATGGCGCGGACCTCCGGCTCCACACGACGCACGGCGACGTCGCGCGCCTCCCCCAGCAGGTCTGCGAGATCCTGCGGATACACGGCCTCGCCGTGGCGCTGCAGGTCCCGGATCTCGCCCTCGGCGAACCAGCGGTGCTCGAGGCTCATGCGGCGCTCGAGGTCGGTGAATCCGCCGTCGCCCGGCTCGAAGGCGGGCGTCTGCAGCGCGAAGAACAGTTCCTCCGAGCGGATGAGCTCGCCGTTGAAGGGGAACACCGCCACCCGCCGCCACATGGGCCCGCACAGCTGCTCGGGCGCGACCGGCAACCCGGTCTCCTCCCCCACCTCGCGGACGGCGGCCGCGCGCAGCGTCTCCCCCACCTCGACCGCACCGCCGACGGTGAACCAGAAGTGCACGTCCGGCGTGGTCGGGTCGTGGCCCCGCAGTAGCAGCACCCGTCCCTCGTGGTCGAACAGCACCACCCGCGCCGAGGTGCGCGTCTCGTCGAGCGACAGGCCCGTCGCCGCGGCCGGGTTCGTGCGCTCGGCGATCTCGAAGTAGTTCGGCAACGGCGCCGTGCCGCCGAGATGCAGCCAGCGCACCGGCCGGCGGCTGCGCAGCGTCAGCGTGTCGCGGACGGCGTCGTTGTGGAACCGCCGTGCGATCAGCACCCGCGCCTCGGCATCGGCGAGTTCGGCCACCAACTGCGGGCGCAGCCGCTCGGTGTCCACCGCGGCCAACGCGGCCGACAGCGCGTTCTCCGCCGATTCCCGTTCGGCACGGTCTGCCCGTTCGGCGCGGTCGGCCAGCGCGGCCAGCCGACGGCCCTCGGCGACCGGGGTGGAGGCCGCGATGCCGCGCGCCACCACGGCGCGACGGGCCAGGGCGGCGTCGAGCGCCTGCCAGGAGAGGTCCGAACGCACGTGGAGCCGGTCCAGCCGGTTGGCCGTGCCGTAGGCCCACAACCCGAGCGCGACGATGATCGCGGAGATCAGCGCCAGGACGAGAACGGTGACCGCGGACAGCGTCACGTCCCACTCCCCTCACGCGGTGCCGTCGCCGGCTCGCACCTCACGACCGGACCTCCCGAACCGGCCCGGCTCCGACGGTGACGGTTTCGTACACGCGCAGGATCTGCTCGGCCACCACCGGCCAGTCGTAGGAGCCGACGATCTCGTTCGCCGCCGCCACCAGGGCGCGACGGCGGGCACCGTCGTCGAGCAGGCCGCGGATCGCGGCGGCGAGAGCCTCCGAGTCGCCCAGCGGGACGAGCACACCGGCGCGCCCGTCGCGCAGTACCCGGCGGAACGCGTCGAGTTCGCCGGCCACCACAGGGGTACCGGCGGCCATCGCCTCCACCAGCACGATCCCGAAACTCTCCCCACCGAGGTTGGGGGCGCAGTACACGTCGGCGCTGCGCATCGCCGAGGCCTTCTCCGCGTCGGACACCTGGCCGAGCAGCCGCAGGTGCCGGGCGTACCGGCCGGCCTCCTTGCGCAACCGGTCCTCGTCCCCGCGGCCGACCACGAGGATCTCGAGGTCCGGGTAGTGCTCGACGAGCAGCGGCAACGCGCCGAGCAGCACCGCCATGCCCTTGCGCGGCTCGTCGTACCGGCCGAGGAACAGCACGGTGCGGCCGGCGCGGGGATAGCCGGGCAGCGTCGGGGCGTGAGCGAACGAGGACACGTCGACACCGTTCGGGATCTCCACGGCGTCCGAGCCGAGCGACGTCACCTGCCAGCGCCGGGCGAGTTCGGACACGGCGATGCGGCCGCTGATCTTCTCGAGATACGGCTGCAGCACACCCTGGAAGGTGCTCAGCACCAGCGATTTGGTCGTCGACGTGTGGAACGTCGCGACGATGGGGCCCTCGGCGATCTTCAGCGCGAGCATCGACAGGCTCGGCGCGTTCGGCTCGTGGATGTGCAGGACGTCGAAGTCGTTGTCGTTGATCCACCGCCGGACCCGCGCATAGGAGACGGGGCCGAAGCTCAGGCGCGCCACGGACCCGTTGTAGGGGATGGCGACGGCGCGCCCGGCGGAGACGACGAAGTCCGGCAGCTCCGTGCGGTCGGAGGCCGGGGCGAGGACGCTGACCTTGTGGCCGCGTTCGATGAGCACGTGGGCCAGGTCCACGACGTGCGCCTGCACCCCGCCCGGTACGTCGAACGAGTACGGGCACACCATCCCGATCTTCACCGCGCCTCCATCCGGGCCAGGCGGGCCTCGGAGAGGTCGTCGAACCAGAGCGGTTGCAGCATGTGCCAGTCCGCGGGGTGTTCGGCGATGTCGGCGGCGAAGCAGTCGGCGAGAGCCTGTGTCGCCGGCCCGATCCCGCCGGTGACGTCGAGTTCGGGGTGGACCCGGAAACCCCAGCCGCCGTCGGTGAACCAGCAGTGCACCGGCAGCAGCGGCGCGCCGGTCTCGGCGGCGAGCTTCGCCGGGCCGGCGGGCATGCGGGTGGGCTCCCCGAAGAACGTCACCGGCACGCCCTTGCGGGCCAGGTCGCGCTCGCCGAGCAGGCAGACGATCCGGTTCTCGCGCAGCCGCGTCGCGAGCCGGTCGAACGGCGGCGACTCACCCCCGCTGAGCGGGAAGATCTCGAAGCCGAGGCTCTCGCGGTACGCGACGAACCGCTGGTAGAGCGATTCGGGGCGCAGGCGTTCGGCCACCGTCGACAGGCCACCGTAGGTCTGCGTGCACCACACGCCGGCCATGTCCCAGTTCCCGCTGTGCGGCAGCGCGAGGATCACACCGCGCCCGGCCGCCAGTGCTTGCTCGATGTGCTCGCGGCCCTCGACGGCGTGATCGAGGGCGGCGGCCGTCACGGTCAGGTCCATCGAGGGCAGCCGGAACGCTTCCCGCCAGTAGCGGGCGTAGGACCGCACGGACTGCCGGATCAGCTCGTCCGGGACCTGCGCGGCGGGCACGCCCAGGACCCGGGCGAGGTTGCGGCGCAACTGCTGCGGGCCACCGTGGCGCCGGGCGGCGACGTCGGCGCCGAGGTCGAACAGGCGGCAGGCGGTGGACTCGGGCAGCGCCCGCACGAGCCGCCACCCGGCGGCGTAGCCGAGGTCGGAGGCACGTTCGGTCGCGCTCATCGGGCTTCTCCGTCGGCCGGGGTCGACGACGGCAGGGGCAGCAGCTCGCGGGCATCCGGGGAGCGGCGCACGGCGAGCACCCGCTGGAATACGGTGATCACCGAGCCGGCGGCGAGCAGCCACATGGCGGCGTGGATCGCCCACCACACGCCGAGTCCGGTGACGCCGGCGCCGACCAGCACGATGACGAGCCGGTCGGGCCGCTCGATCAGGCCGCCGTCGGCGGACAGGCCACTCGCTTCGGCGCGGGCCTTGGCGTACGAGATGACCTGGGAGGTGACCAGGCAGATCAGAGTTGCGATCAGCAACGGTCGGCTCTGTTCCCCGTAGACGGCCCACCAGGCCAGCCCGGCGAAGATCGCGCCGTCGGCGAGGCGGTCACAGGTGGCGTCGAGGACGGCGCCGAAGCGGGTGCCGCCGCCGCGGGCGCGGGCCATCGCCCCGTCGAGCATGTCGAACATCACGAACAGCCAGATCACGATCGCGCCCCAGAACAGCTGCCCCATCGGGAACAGCGTCACGGCGGCGGCGATCGTGGCAACGGTGCCGATGAGTGTCACCGCGTCCGGCGTGAGGCCGGTGCGGATCAAGGCCCTGCCGAGCGGGGCGGTGACCTTCGACACCGACGCACGCCCGAAAAAGCTCAGCATCCACCGACCCCCGTCTTCCGTTCACACCGTTGCGTCCGGGACACGATCCTGCCACGCCCGCGAACGGCGACAAACATACAGGCGGGGGCGGCGACGGACACCGGGGCCGGGGCCCGGTGCGGCGTCACTCGTTCCAGGCCGCCGCGAGCAACGCGCGGGTGTCCCGCAGCAGCTGCGGCATGACCTTGGCGCCGCCGAGGACGGTGATGAAGTTGGCATCGCCGCCCCACCGCGGCACCACGTGCAGGTGCAGGTGTTCGGCGAGCGAGCCGCCGGCGGCGGCCCCGAGGTTGAGGCCCACGTTGAAGCCGTGCGGCCGCGAGACGCTCTTGATGACCCGGATCGCCCGCTGCGCGAATGCCATCAACTCGGTGCTCTCCTCGGGGGTCAGGTCCTCGAGGTTGGCGACCCGGCGGTACGGCACGACCATCAGATGACCGGGGTTGTACGGGTACAGGTTGAGCACCGCGTACACGTGCTCGCCGCGCGCGACGACGAGACCCTCCTCGTCCCGCATCTTCGGGATGTCCGTGAAGGGCTCGTACGGCGCCTCCTTGGATCGCGGTGCCTCCGCGATGTACGACATCCGGTGCGGGGACCACAGCCGCTGCAGGTGGTCGGGTTCTCCGGCACCGCGATCGACGAGGGCGTCGTCGGAGCAGTCGCCGCTCACGCGGCGCCGCCCCGGTCGACGGGAGCGACGAGCTCCGCGGTGGGCGAGGCGTTCTCCCGCCGTCCGATCCACTCGGTGACCAGACGGATCGCGTCGGCCACGGGCACACCGTTGACCTGGGTGCCGTCCCGGAACCGGAAGCTGACCGCCCCGGCCTCGACGTCACGCTCGCCCGCGAGCAGCATGAACGGCACCTTCTGCGTGGTGTGGTTGCGGATCTTCTTCTGCATCCGGTCGTCGCTGGTGTCGACCTCCGCACGCACCCCGGCCGCCTTCAGCTGCCGGGTGACGTCGAACAGGTGATCCTCGAAGGCCTCCGCGACGGGGATCCCGACGACCTGCACGGGGGCGAGCCACGCCGGGAAGGCGCCGGCGTAGTGCTCGGTGAGCACGCCGAAGAAGCGCTCGATCGAGCCGAACAGGGCCCGGTGGATCATCACCGGCCGATGCTTGCTGCCGTCGGGACCGGTGTATTCGAGCTCGAACCGCTCGGGCAGGTTGAAGTCGAGCTGGATCGTCGACATCTGCCAGCTGCGCCCGAGCGCGTCCTGCACCTGGACGGAGATCTTCGGCCCGTAGAAGGCGGCGCCACCCGGGTCCGGCACGAGATCGAGCCCGGAGCCCTCGGCCACCTCGCGCAGCGTGTCGGTGGCCTCCTCCCACAGGACGTCGTCGCCGACGAACTTCTTGGGGTTCTTCGTCGACAGCTCCAGGTGGTAGTCCTCGAGGCCGTAGTCCCTCAGCAGGTCGAGGACGAAGTTCAGCGTCGTGGTCAGCTCGTCGCGCATCTGCTCGCGGGTGCAGTAGATGTGCGCGTCGTCCTGCGTCATGCCGCGCACCCGGGTCAGGCCGTGGACGACGCCGGACTTCTCGTACCGGTAGACCGAGCCGAACTCGAAGAGCCGCAGCGGCAGCTCCCGGTAGGAGCGGCCGCGGGAACGGAAGACGAGGTTGTGCATCGGGCAGTTCATCGGCTTGAGGTAGTAGTCCTGGCCCGGCTTGCGCACGGTGCCGTCCTCGTTGAGTTCCTCGTCGATGTGCATCGCCGGGAACATGCCGTCGCGGTACCAGTCGAGGTGACCGGACACCTCGTAGAGGTGCCCCTTGGTGATGTGCGGGGAGTACACGAACTCGTAGCCGGCCTCGACGTGCCGCCGGCGCGAGTAGTTCTCCATCTCCTGGCGGATGATGCCGCCCTTGGGGTGGAACACCGGCAGACCGGAACCGAGCTCGTCGGGGAAGCTGAACAGGTCGAGCTCGTTGCCGAGCTTGCGGTGGTCGCGGCGCTCGGCCTCGGCGAGCAGCTCGAGGTAGCGCTCCTGTGCCTCCGGGGATTCCCACGCGGTGCCGTAGATGCGCTGCAGGCCGGCGTTGTCCTGGTCACCGCGCCAGTAGGCGGCGGAGCTGCGGGTGAGCTTGAACGCCGGGATGTACTTGGTGGTGGGGATGTGCGGGCCGCGGCACAGGTCGCCCCAGATCTTCTCGCCCGTCCGAGGGTTGAGGTTGTCGTAGATCGTCAGTTCCGCGCCGCCGACCTCCATGATCTCGGGGTCCTCGTCGAGGGAACTGTTGCCGGCCGACTTCTCACTGATCAGTTCGAGCTTGAACGGCTCGTTCTTCAGTTCCTCGCGTGCGTCGTCCAGGTTCTCGACGACGCGGCGGGAGAACCGCTGCGCGCCCTTGACGATCTGCTTCATGCGCTTCTCGAGCTTCGCGAGGTCCTCCGGGGTGAAGGGTCGGTCGACCTGGAAGTCGTAGTAGAAGCCGTCCTTGATCGGGGGCCCGATGCCCAGTTTGGCCTCCGGGAACTCCTGCTGCACGGCCTGGGCGAGGACGTGTGCCGCGGAGTGCCGGATGACGGAGCGGCCGTCCTCGGTACCGGCGGCGATCGGCTCGATCTCGGTGTCCTGTTCCGGCGTCCACGACAGGTCGCGCAGCCGGCCCTCGCCGTCGCGGACCACGACGATCGCGTCGGGTCCGCTGTTGGGTAGGCCGGCCTCCCGGAGGGCGGCACCGGCAGTGGTCCCCGCGGGCACCCGGACGAGCACGGCTGGGTCTACGGATGCGGGCGTCGTCACTGTGGTGGGCTCCTCGGGCTCGTGCCGGTGATGGGTGCACCGACGCCGCGGGGCATGCCACGCGTCGGCAACCAGACCATGCTATCGACACCACCCCGGTCGCCCGTTCACCCGGGCACCGCCGGGGCGGTGCGGGCCGGAGCGGTGCAGGCTGGAGCGGTGCAGGCTGGAGCGGTGCAGGCTACAGGCGGCGCAGTCCGCCGAGAACCCGCGACAGGAGCTGGGCGTCGGGGCCGACCCCGTCGACGGTCCGGTGGACGGTGAGTTCCCCGGTGGCGGCGAGGTCGCCCACCAGGACCCGCGCGACCCCCAGGGGCAGCTTGGCCAGAGCCGCGATCTCCATGATGGAGCGGGGTTCGGCGCACAGCGCCAGAATGGTGCGGTGTTCTTCGAGGCCCGTGGCTCCCACGGCGTCGGGCACGGCCGAGACGAGGACCTCGAGCGGGAGATCCACCTCGGCGCGGGTCCGTCCCTGGCTGCGCACGAAGGGCCGCACGAACGACGGCTGCGCCCCGCTCGGCTCCTCTTCCCTCGGGACCGCGGTCACGACGGCGGGCATCGGGGTCGACGCCGGGGCGGCGACGGTCGCGAAGGCACCCGTCGCCGGCGGGTCCACCGCGGGCGCGGCCTCGTGCCGCTCGGTCGCGCCGGGGGCCGGGGCCGGGCGGTCCTTCCGCCGTCGGCCGGCAGATCCGAATCGTGCTCCTGTGGCCCCGACCAGGGGCCAGTTGTTGTCGGCGACACTCATCAGCCGCATCCTCCTCACACCGACCGCAATCCTGCCATCTGCGCAGTGCGGTCCGATGAACGCGCAGGTCACGACCGCTCCGCCGACGGCTGTTCCGTCCGGGCGCGCATCGAGCCGCGCCCGAAACGACGAAGGGCACCCCCGTGGGGGTGCCCTTCGTCGGTGCTGTGGTCCCGGCTGGGATCGAACCAGCGACCTCCCCGGTGTGAACGGGACGCTCTTCCACTGAGCCACGGGACCGGGCCGCTTCGCAGCGGCTCGAACGAGAAGGAACATTAACACGCCCACCGGGTGAACACGAATCGCCTGGTCGCCCCCCGTTTTCGGTGGCGACGGAGGCCGGGCGCACCGCCATCGGCCCCGGCGCGGGAGCCCGTGCCGCGCACGCGGATCCGCCGGAGCCCGCACGCCGGCGCCGGTGAGGGCCCTCACGACCCACGAGGACGCCTCGTCCGCGCCCTCACCTGCAGATTTGTGTGTTCTGACGATGGTCGGCTAATGTTCTCAACCGCACCACGGAGAGCACGACGCCGGACGGTGCGATGCGGATGTAGCGCAGCTGGTAGCGCATCACCTTGCCAAGGTGAGGGTCGCGGGTTCGAATCCCGTCATCCGCTCCACCACCCGCGCGATTAGCTCAGCGGGAGAGCGCTTCCCTGACACGGAAGAGGTCACTGGTTCAATCCCAGTATCGCGCACCACGATCGACCAGGTTTCACCCCGCACTTCTCGACCCGGGCCACCGGGAAGAGAGGTGCACATGCGGATGTAGCGCAGCTGGTAGCGCATCACCTTGCCAAGGTGAGGGTCGCGGGTTCGAATCCCGTCATCCGCTCGAGAGGTTGGACTCGACCTTTTACGGTGGAGTGGCCGAGTGGTGAGGCAACGGCCTGCAAAGCCGTGCACACGGGTTCGATTCCCGTCTCCACCTCGCGCGATTAGCTCAGCGGGAGAGCGCTTC
>NZ_PCZU01000055.1:0-7267 GCF_002887785.1 Rhodococcus sp. ENV425 | reverse complement strand
CCGCGTTCCTTCGCCAGCTCGGCCGGCGTCTTGATCGGGGGCTTGTCCGACGGCGTGCGTCCACCGAAGTCGTTGAACTCGGTGATCCGTGGCCGCTTCTCGACGGAGGCGAGGATCCGCTCGAGGTCCTTGCGGGTGAGGGTCTCGTGCTCGAGCAGCTCACCGGCGAGCAGGTCCAGCGCGTCGCGGTAGTCGTTGAGGATCGCCCACGCCTCGGTGTGCGCGGCCTCGATGAGGTTGCGTACCTCCTCGTCGATCTCGCGGGCCACCTCGTGCGAGTAGTCGGACTGCACGCCCATCGAGCGGCCGAGGAACGGATCGCCGTGTTCCTGCCCGTAGCGGACGGCGCCGAGGCGGGCGCTCATGCCGTACTCGGTGACCATCGCCCGGGCGATCTTGGTGGCCTGGTCGATGTCGGAGGAGGCACCCGTCGTCGGCTCGTGGAACACGAGTTCCTCGGCGGCGCGGCCACCCATGGCCATCACCAGGCGGGCGATCATCTCCGAGCGGGTCATCAGGCCCTTGTCGTCCTCGGGGACGGTCATCGCGTGACCACCGGTGCGGCCACGGGCGAGGATCGTCACCTTGTAGACCGGCTCGATGTCCGGCATCGCCCAGGCGGCGAGCGTGTGCCCGCCCTCGTGGTAGGCGGTGATCTTCTTCTCGTGCTCGCTGATGATGCGGCTCTTGCGCCGCGGGCCGCCGATCACGCGGTCCACCGACTCCTCGAGCGAGGCCTCGGTGATGACGGTGCCGTTCTCGCGCGCAGTGAGCAGCGCGGCCTCGTTCACGACGTTGGCCAGGTCGGCACCGGACATGCCGACCGTGCGCTTGGCCAGCCCCTCGAGGTCGGCGTTCTGGTCGAGCGGCTTGCCCTTGGAATGCACCTGCAGGATCGCCCGGCGCCCGGCGAGATCGGGATTGCTGACCGGGATCTGCCGGTCGAACCGGCCCGGACGCAGCAGGGCCGGATCCAGGATGTCGGGACGGTTGGTGGCGGCGATGAGGATGATGCCCTGCCGGTCCCCGAAGCCGTCCATCTCGACGAGCAGCTGGTTGAGCGTCTGCTCACGTTCGTCGTGGCCACCGCCGAGGCCGGCGCCACGCTGGCGGCCGACCGCGTCGATCTCGTCGACGAAGATGATGCACGGGCTGTTCTGCTTGGCCTGCTCGAACAGGTCGCGCACGCGGGACGCGCCGACACCGACGAACATCTCCACGAAGTCCGAACCGGAGATGGTGAAGAACGGGACACCGGCCTCGCCGGCGACCGCGCGGGCGAGCAGCGTCTTGCCCGTACCGGGAGGTCCGTACAGCAGCACGCCCTTCGGGATCTTCGCGCCGAGGGCCTGGTAGCGCGCCGGATTCTGGAGGAAGTCCTTGATCTCGTACAGCTCTTCGACCGCCTCGTCCGCACCGGCGACGTCGGCGAACGTGGTCTTGGGCATGTCCTTGGACAGCTGCTTGGCCTTGGACTTGCCGAAGCCCATCATGCCGCCGCGGCCACCGCCCTGCATGCGGCTCATCACGAAGAAGAACACCCCGAGCAGGATGATCATCGGGAGCACGAACAGCAGGATCGACGTCAGCCAGCTCTCCTGGGTGACGGTGGTGTCGAACTTCTCGAGGCCCGCGCCGGCGACCTTGTCGAAGATCTGCTCGGACGCCGACTCCGGGTACTTCGCGAGGATCTCGGTGTTGTCTCCGGTCGCCTCGTTGCCGCTCTTCAGCCACAGGCGGACCTGCTGCTCGCGGTCGTCGATCTGCGCCCGGCTGACGTTGTTCGCGTCGAGCTGGGCGATCGCGACAGACGTGTCCACCTTGGCGAAACCGCGGGTGTCGTCGCCGAAGTAGCTGAAGGCGTAGATGACCAACAGGATGCCGGCGACGATCGCCAGATTACGGAACACTGTCTTGCGGTTCATACAGGTTCGGCCCGGCCGGCCGGTCCTTTCGATAGTGCGGTCATCATCGTGGTCGTCCCGAGGAGTCCGGCGACGAACCGGACACCGCAAGGTTACCGCGTGGACGCGCAGCGTTGCCCTCGCGCGGCCGCACGGTCCGAAGGATCAACGTCCGGGACCACCCGGGGGTTCCCGGTCGCGTCAGGTGCCTGCGGTCACGGGCCACGACGTGGTTATCATTTCGCATGGCCATGCAGGAGCCGGACGCTGCAACCGAGGCCGACCCGACCCGGATCACCGAGGCCGAGCCGACCCGAACGGCTGCGGCCGAGCCGACCCGCACGGCTGCGGCCGTCCTTCCTGGCGAGGCGACGACCGAGCCCTTCCCGGTCCGCGCCCCCGCCGGCATCGACGACGTCGAGGCCGGGAACCGGATCGACGACTTCGACCTGCTCACCAACCTCGGCCGCGGCGCCTTCGGCCGCGTGTTCCTCGCCCGGCAGCACTCGATGCAGCGGCTCGTCGCGGTGAAGATCTCCCCCGACCGCGGCACCGAGGCGCAGACCCTCGCCCAGCTCGACCACGACTACATTGTCCGCGTCTTCGACCAGCGGATCCTGCCGGAACACGGCCTGCGGCTGCTGTACATGCAGTATCTGCCGGGCGGGACGCTGCTGCGGGTGCTGCACCGGGTGCGCACCACCCCGCCGGAGCAGCGCAGCGGCCGGCTCCTGCTCGACGTCGTCGACGAGACCCTCGCCGAGAAGGGTGAGATCCGGCCCGCCGAGTCGACCGTGCGCAGCCGGCTCGAGAGCCTGACCTGGCCCGAGACCGTCGCGTGGCTCGGCCGCCGGCTCGCCTCCGCGCTGGACTACGCCGACCGGCGCGGCGTGCTCCACCGCGACGTCAAGCCGGCCAACGTCCTGCTCACCGCGGAGGGCGTGCCCAAGCTCGCCGACTTCAACATCAGCTTCGCCGAGTCCGTCGGCGGCACGTCCGCCGTGGCGTACCTCGGCGGGTCCCTGGCCTACATGTCGCCCGAACAACTCGAGGCGTGCCATCCCGGGCTGCCCGGCACCGCCGCGGACATGGACACCCGCAGCGACATCTACGCGCTCGGGGTGATGCTGTGGGAACTGCTCACCGGCGGCCGGCCCAACAGCGAGGACGATCTGGGCGCCGAGACCCTGCCCGCGCTCGAGACCATGCTCGCGCGGCGCCGCACGGGACTGACCGCGGCTGCACGCGAGCGGGTCCCGGCCGACTGCCCCCAGACCCTGCTCCGGGTGCTCGCGAAGTGCCTCGAGCCGGATCCGGCGGACCGGTGGGCGTCGGGCGCGGAGCTGGCCCAGCAGTTCGACCTATGCCTCGATCCGCGGGCCCGGGACCTCGTCGACCCGCCGCCGCACAGCTGGCGGGCCCGGCTGCGCCGCCCCGTGGTGCCGATCCTCACGGCCGCGATCGCGATCCCGAACGTGCTGGCCGCCCTGTACAACTACCAGCACAATGCGAACCTGATCGTCGACCGGCTCCCACCGGACACCCAGCGCGAGTTCGAACAGCTCGCGCTGATCATCAACGGGATCACCTTCCCCCTCGGCACGGTGATCATCGTGTACCTGTGCCGACGGCTGATCACCGTGCCGCGCGGCCTCCACCGCGGCCGCAGCTACAACGCGGTGGAACTCGCCCGGGCCCGGCACGACGCGCTGCTGATCAGCGACCGCGTCGCCGCGGTGGTGATGACCCTGTGGACGGTCGCGGGCATCGCGTTCCCCGTCGCGCTGCACTTCGTCGGCGGCAACATCGACGGCCCCTCGGCCGCGCACTTCCTCACGTCGATCCTGGTGTGCGGCGCGATCGCCGTCGCCTACCCGTTCTTCCTGGTCGCCTTCTACATGGTGCGATCGTTGTATCCGGCGTTCCTGCCGCACGGGGCGACCGACGCCACGGACGCCCGCGAACTCGAGGGGCTGCACCGGCGCAGTGTGCGTTACCTGGCGCTCGCGGCGGCCGTGCCGCTCGTCGGGGTCGCCGGCGTGACGTATCTCTCGCCCGAGGAGATCCAGCAGGTTCTCGTCGCGGTCCGGGTGCTGGCGGTGGGCAGCATCGCCGCGTTCGTGCTCGTGTACTGGTTGTTCCGCATCATGGAGGACGACCTGCGGGCACTGCAGCGCGGCATGGCCCCGACCCGGTCGACGCGCGATCCGGTGGGGCCGACCTCGGATCAGCCGGTGTAGACCTTCGGGTCGAGGGTGCCGATGTACGGCAGATCGCGGTAGCGCTCGTCGTAGTCGAGGCCGTAGCCGACGACGAACTCGTCCGGAATGTCGAATCCCACGTCGGCGACGTGGACGTCGACCTTCACGGCCTCCGGCTTGCGCAGCAACGTCACCACCTCGAGGGACGCCGGGTTGCGCGAGGAGAGGTTGCGCATGAGCCAGGACAGCGTCAGGCCGGAGTCGATGATGTCCTCGACGATCAGCACGTTCCGGCCGGCGATGTCCTTGTCGAGGTCCTTGAGGATGCGCACCACACCGGACGAGGACGTGGACGACCCGTACGAGCTGACCGCCATGAACTCCATCTGGGTGGGGATCGGCAGTGCCCGCGCGAAGTCGGTCATGAAGAAGATCGCGCCCTTGAGCACGCCGATGAGCAGCAGGTCACCCTCGGGTGCGCCCACCGGGTAGCGCGTGGCGATGGTCTCGGCCAGCTCCTTCGTGCGCTGCTTGATCTGGTCCTCGGAGATCAGTACCGACGCGATGTCGTTCTCGTACACCGGGTTCTTCCTGCCTTCCCTCAGTCGTCCGCGCCCTGTCGCCGGCCGACGAACTCGACGATCAGCCTGCCACGCCGACGCGTGACCACCAACCTGACGCCGGGCTCCGGCCCGCCGCCCACGGCCACCGCGCCCTGCCCGCGCCACCGGCCGATCAGCTCGTCGGCGGCCCGCAGGGTGCGGTCCGTCGGCGCCGACGCCCCCGAGTCGAGCAGCCATCGCCGCAGGACCCGCCGTCGCACCGCCACGGGAGTGCCGGCGAGGGCGTCCACGGCCAGGCCGGTCCCGGCCCGGGCCTCCGCGAGCAGTTGCAGGGCCAGTTCCTCCAATGCGTCCTCGTCCTCGCGCAACTGCCGGGCCGTGCGCGCCAGGGCCGACGCGACCCCACCCCCGAGCACCTCCTCGAGCAGCGGCAGCACCTCCTCACGCAGCCGCACCCGGGTGAAGCGCCGGTCGCTGTTGTGCGCGTCCTCGTAGGGCGCGTACCCCAGTTCCGCGCATGCCCGGCGGGTGACCTCGCGGCGCACCCCGAGCAGGGGGCGGCCCCACGGATCGTCGAACTCGCACATGCCGCGGAGGGACCGGGCACCGGAACCGCGGCCCAGCCCGAGCAGCACCGTCTCGGCCTGATCGTCGAGCGTGTGCCCGAGCAGCACGGGCAACCCCGCCCGGGCCTCGCCGAGCGCCCGGTAGCGGGCCGCGCGCGCTGCCGCCTCGAGTCCGCCGGGGCCGGTCACCGCGACGCGGACGACCTGCACCGATCCGCACCCGGCGGATCGCGCGAACTCCGCGGCCAGGGCGGCCACGTCGCCGGAGCCGGGTTGCAGGCCGTGGTCGACGACGACGGCCCGCACCGAATCCGCCTCGGCGACGGCGGCGGCGGTCAGGGCCGACGAGTCGGCGCCGCCGGACAGGCCGACCGCGACGGACCGGCCGTGGGCCGCGACCCACCGCCGCACGGCCAGGCGCACCTCGTGGAGGGCAGGGGTCTCGGGCAGGAGCGGCCGCTCGGACGACACCGTCAGCCCAGCACCCGCGCGATCCACGCGTGGGGGTCGTCGATCTCGGCGAGGGTCGGCATCGCGTCCGGACCGCTCCAGACGACGTTGAACCGGGCCATGCCCGCCCGCTCGACGACGGTGTCGACGAACTTCTTGCCCTGCACGTACTGGGCCATCTTGGCGTCCATCCCGAGCAGTGCGCGGATGATGCGGTGGACGGGGTTCACGGCCCGGCGCCGGCGGTTGTCGAACGCCCGGCGGATCTGCGCGACGGCGGGCACCACGGTGGGCCCGACCGCGTCCATCACGTGGTCGGCGTGGCCTTCGAGCACGGTGCCGAGGGCCAGCATGCGGTCGAGTGCGGCGCGCTGGGGTTCGGACTGCACCGCTCGGACGAGACCGAGCACGCCGCGCTCGGCCATGGGTTTCTCCTCGCCCGGCCGGCGATCGCGCAGGACCCCGGTGATCCGGCCGGCCAGGTCGGTGAACGACTCTTCCGCGGTCCGGCCCAGCTCCGCCGCGGCCTCGCGCATCAGATCCGCCATCCACGGCGCCTCGGCGAACTGCACGCGGTGGGTGACCTCGTGCAGGCACACCCACAGCCGGAAGTCGGCGGTGGGCACCCGCAGCGCCCGCTCGACCGCGACGACGTTCGGCGCGACGAGCAGCAGAGACCGTGAGAACGGGTCGTACTGACCGAGCACGGCGGAGGAAAGGTACGCGAGCATCGCACCGGCCTGCACGCCGGCGGGCTTGCCGACCCAGCGGCCGTCGGCGGGCCCGGAACCGGTGAGGTCTGCCATCGACCTGGCGGCGGCGTGCACCCAGCCGGACCGGTCGACGACCGCGGCGGGCGGCACGTCCCGCCCGTCACCGAGTCCGGTCAGCTCCCGCACCGGCGGCTCGGCGCGGTCGGCGGCCGACGCCAGCTCGGCGGAGACGGTCTCGGCGGTGTAGCGCGACATCGCCGGGCCCGGTCGGGTCAGGCGCGCCCCGATCCCGGCCGCGAGCTTCCAGTCGATCGCGTCACCCAGCGTCCGGTCCTGGTCGGTCATCGGCATCC
Source organism: Rhodococcus sp. ENV425 (assembly GCF_002887785.1). Lineage (NCBI taxonomy): Bacteria > Bacillati > Actinomycetota > Actinomycetes > Mycobacteriales > Nocardiaceae > Rhodococcus > Rhodococcus sp. ENV425. Next base: position 517 of record NZ_PCZU01000055.1, on the reverse strand, counting down.
GCATCCTCGGAGGGTCGCCGCCACCGCGTCGAGGGCCGGCCGGCTCTCGCCCGGCGGACGGTCGTTGGACAACAGGGCGAACGTCAGCACCCGTCCGTCGGTGTCGACGACGAATCCGGTCAGGCCGCTCGCCTGTGACAGAGTGCCCGTCTTCGCGCGGACCCAACCCGCCCCGTCGCGATTGGTCGAGGCGTAGCGCTCGGAGAGGGTGCCGGTGGCGCCGGCGACGGGCAGGTAGTCCAGCATCGGGCGCAGCGACGCCTGTTCGGTTCCGGCGGCGGCGGCCATCACCCCGTCGAGCAGTTGCGCGGGAATCCGGTTGTCGACGGACAGCCCGCTCACGTCGTGGAGGGTGAGCCCGGTCAGGTCGAATCCGGCCTCGCGCAGGACCGCGGAGACGCTGTCGACCGCGCCGCGGAACGACGGCTCGGCGCCCTCGGCCGCGGCGATCTCGCGGCCGACGGCCTCGGCGAGGACATTGTCGGAGTAGCCCATCATCTGCCCGAGCCGGTCGCGC
>NZ_PCZU01000302.1:15961-16331 GCF_002887785.1 Rhodococcus sp. ENV425 | reverse complement strand
GCCCGCGGTTCCACCATTGCAGGCCGACGGTGGCGGCCAGTGCGGTGCCGCCGAAGACGACCCGGTCGGTCTGCCCGCCGCCGTTGGCGTCGGCGAGTGCCTGCACGAGCAGCAGGCCGATGCCGGCGGGAACGGCGAGCAGGGCCAGGTCGAGGGCCTCGGCGACGAGGCGTCGGGCCAGGGAGGGAGGTACAGCGGCGGAGGCCGGTGTGTCCGGGGGGCGGAGGGTGGTCACAGGGGCGGGCTCCTCGGGGGACGCGAACTCGGCCGAACGGAGGTTAGGTTACCGAACCCTATCTTCCGGGTTGCATCCGGCGGCCCGTAATGTAATGGTTAGGCTTACCTAACCACAGCAGCTCGCCGATCAGGA
>NZ_PCZU01000302.1:15219-15887 GCF_002887785.1 Rhodococcus sp. ENV425 | reverse complement strand
GCGTCTACGCCGTCGCCCGCATCGACGACGAGCCGCGCCGCCGCTGGTGGCGGCTCGCCGACGCCGAGCGGGACCGGCGGATCGCGCTGCTCCACGCCCGCGCGCTCGAGGACGTCGCCGACCCGCGGATCGCCGCCGACCAGGTGGCCGGCGCCCTCGTCCACGTCGTCGCGGGCCGGGTGCTCGCCCCCTACCTGCTCGAGGCGCGCTGCTGGGACCCCGGACTCGACAACCTGTGGATCCACCAGGACAGCGACGGAGGCATCGACTGGGCCGCGGTCGCCGACGACACCCTGCGCGTGTTGCCCGACGACCCCGCGGCCGCCGACGACACGGTCGTCGTGCTGCCGTGCGAGGAGGCGCTCGCGCGGTGGACCGCCCACCGGGCCGGCACCGCGCTGCATGCCGCGCACGCCTCGCTGGCACTGTGCGCCCCCACCGACGCGCTGCGGTTCTGGTCCCTCCTGGGCCGCGCCGTCGTGGCGGGTGCGGCCCAGATTCCCCTGCTGGCCGGCACCTCCCGCTCCGTCGCGGCGCGTCGCGGCCAGCTTCTGCTGGATGCGTTCCTGACGCTGGGCCTGCCGGTCCGAGGGCTTGCCAAATTAGGCAAGCCTTCCCTATAGTCGAGAGTGTTGCGACCGCCGGACCGCGCCGGAGTCCTGAGGGCT
>NZ_PCZU01000302.1:7812-15170 GCF_002887785.1 Rhodococcus sp. ENV425 | reverse complement strand
GCTCGTCCCGGCACTGCGTGCCACCGGCGATGTCCTAGCATCCCTTCCAGACCCGGCGACCGCCGCCGGGCCCGCGCCAGGGAGCTGGCACGACCCGGACGGAGTGACACATGACCGATCTGCCCACGCAGGAGCACCTGACCGACCCCGCGGCCGTCACCGAACAGCACAACAACGGCTTCGGCTCCGTCCTCGGCCTCGAGTTCACCGAACTCGGCCCGGACCGGGTCCGCGCGCACTGGACCGTCACCCCGACCCAGCACCAGCCGTTCGGCATCGTCCACGGCGGCGTCTACTGCGCGGTCGTCGAGTCCGTCGCCAGCTTTGCCGGCAGCATCTGGCTCGGCGACCGCGGCAAGGTGGTGGGGGTCAACAACAACACCGACTTCATCCGCGCCACCCGCGAGGGTGTGCTCACCGCCACCGCCACCCCCATCCAGCGCGGGCGCAGCCAGCAGCTGTGGCAGGTCGCCATCACCGACGAACAGGACCGCACCGTCGCCCACGGGCAGGTGCGCCTCGCCAACATCCTCGATCCCGACGCCCTGGGGGGCTGACCACAGCGGTGGGGCCACCGGAACCGGCCTCAGCCCGCGGCGCGGCGGCGGCCGCGACTCAGCCCGCGGCGCGGCGGCTGCCGCGTTCGGCCTCCTCGGTGTGCCGCTGCAGCCGATCGATCGCGTTGCGGGCGAACACCTGCTGCTCCGTCGAGGCCATCTCGTTGCGGCCCCGGGTCAGGAACGTCGTGGCCCACGACAGCAGGGTCGACAGCTTGTTCGAGAACCCCACCAGGTACAGCAGGTGGATCCCCAGCCAGGCCACCCAGCCGACGAACCCGCTGATCTCGAGCTTGCCGACCTTCGCGACCGCGCTGAACCGGCTGATCGTGGCCATCGAACCCTTGTCGAAGTACTTGAACGGCTTGCGTTCGGCCGGACTGTGACCGGACAGGCCCGCCACGATCTGCCGCGCCGCGTACTTACCGCCCTGCATCGCCACCTGCGCCAGGCCGGGCAGCTTGTCCAACGACATCATGTCGCCGATGACGAACACGTTCGGGTGACCGGGCAGCGACAGGTCCGGATTCACCTGGACCCGGCCCGCCCGGTCGACCTCGGCGCCGGACTGCTCGGCGAGCTGCCGGCCCAGCGGGCTCGCCGACACGCCCGCCGACCACACCTTGCACTGCGATTCGATCCGGCGCTCGGTGCCGTCCTTCTCCCTGATCGTCAGGCCCGTCGCGTCCACGTCGGTGACCATCGCGTTGAGCTGGATCTCCACGCCGAGCTTCTCGAGGGTCTGACGGGCCTTGGCGCTGAGCTTGCCCCCGTACACCGGCAGCACGTCCGGTGCCCCGTCGAGCAGCACCACCCGCGCCGACGACGGATCGATGGTGCGGAACGCGCCCCGGAGCGTGTGATGGGACAGCTCCGCGATCTGCCCGGCGAGTTCCACCCCCGTGGGGCCCGCCCCGACCACCACGAACGTGAGCAGCTGCCGCTGCTCGGCCGGATCCTCGGACAGTTCCGCCTGCTCGAACGCCCCGAGGATCCGGCCGCGCAGCTCGAGCGCGTCGTCGATCGTCTTCATGCCGGGCGCGAACTCGGCGAACTGGTCGTTGCCGAAATACGACTGCCCGGCACCGGCGGCGACGATCAGGCTGTCGAACGGCGTCACCGTCTCGTGCTCGAGGAACCGGGACGTGACGGTCTGCTGCGTCAGATCGATCGACTCGACGTCGCCGAGCAGCACCTGCGCGTTCTTCTGCTTGCGCAGCACCAGGCGGGTCGGGGGCGCGATGTCGCCCACCGACAGGATGCCCGTCGCCACCTGGTACAGCAGCGGCTGGAAGAGGTGGTGCGTGGTCCGAGCGACGACGGTGACGTCCACGTCGGCACGTGCGAGGGCCTTGGTGGCGAACAGGCCCCCGAATCCGGATCCGATCACCACGACATGGTGACGACGTGGCTCAACCGACTGGATGCTCATTCCGTGCTCCTCGATGTCTCGGGTCGACCGGGCAACCGGTGGCGGGACGAGCGACGGGGCTCCCGCGCCGCCCCCAGTCTGTCAGCAATACCCGCTCACCACAGGCTTACGCGTCCCGCCACCGGCCGGCCCCCGCGCGCCGGGCCTCACTCGCGCCGGTCGAGCAGCCCGTAGACCGGATTGTGCCGCGCGGCGTGCCGGACCGCGTCGTCCGTCGCCGACGTATAGATCTGCACGGTCTGCAGCGACCGGTGTCCGAGCAACTGCTGCAGTTCCACCATCGTCGCGCCGCCGTCGGCCAGACTGGTGGCGAAGGTGTGCCGCAGCGCGTGCGCGAGGGCGCCCCGCTTGCGCTCACCCTCGATGCCCGCCATCCGGTACATCCGCCGCACCCGGTACTGCAGCGTGCCGCGGGTGATGCGCCGGCCGTCGGCGCCGACGAACAACGGATCGGACGGGGGATAGCGCTCCCACACCGCCGGCGTCTCGTCGTCGCCGCGCCGGGACCGCTGGGACGGGGGGAACCGCGTGTAGCGCTCCTCGAGGTACCCGGAGACGATCGCCGTCCAGCTCTCCTCGAGCGGAATCCGCCGTTCCACCGATCCCTTGCCCATCACCCGCAGCACGGGCGCCTCGGTGCCGCCGAGAACGCTGCCGAGATCGAGGCGGATCAGCTCCTCCGAGCGGATGCCGGTCAGCAACAGGGTCGCGATGAGCGCCAGATCGCGCTGAGGCCACTCCCGGCCCGAGGCGGCGGGGCGCTGCGCCTCGACGGTGAGGGTGTCGACGAGTTGACCGATCGCCTTGGGCGTGAACGACTTCGGGGTGTGCTGCGGCCGCTTCGGCTGGGCGATCGACGCCATCGGGTTGCCCTCCGACACCCCCTCGGAGACGAGGAAGTTGCAGAAGCTGTTCCACACCGACCAGGCCCGCCGCACCGACGCCGGTTGCCGCTCCCGCGCGAACGCGGCGAACGCCGAGCGCATCGCCCGGATCGTGATGTCCTGCACGCACAGGTCCTCCGGGGCGACCGAGAGCTTGACGCCGAGTTCCTCGCACACCGCCTGCAGATCCAGTCGGTACGCCTTGACGGTGTGCGCCGACCGCTTCGCCGTCTGCAACGTCTCGAGATACGCGGCGACCCAGTCCAGCAACCCCGGATCCACCCGGCTCGTCATGCCCCTCCTCACGTACCGGTCGTACACCTGTGCGATACCAGTGTGACATCCGGGACCGACGGGAACGGTGTGACAACAGGAAAGGGTAGTGGGGACCCGAGGCGGGGCGCGGGTGCCGGACTCCTATCGGGGCACGGACCTGCCGAGCCGGTGCGGTCCCGGCCCCTGCGCTCCCAGCACGTCGCCGGGGTTGGCCAGCGGACACGAGGCCAGGCTCAGGCAGCCGCAACCGATGCAGTCGGTGAAACTGTCCCGCAGGGCGGTGAGCGCCTCGATCCGCTCGGTGAGCCGGTCGTGCCACTGCCGCGACAGCCGGGCCCAGTCCGCGGCGGTGGGCACCCGGCTGTCCGGCAACGAATCGAGCGCCTCCCGGATCTCGTCGAGGGAGACTCCGACGCCCTGGGCGACCCGGATGAACGCCAGGCGACGCAGCGTGTCGCGCCGGTAGGTGCGCCGGTTCCCGGAGGTGCGCCTGCTGTCGATCAGGCCGCGGGCCTCGTAGTAGTGCAGCGCGGACACCGCCACCCCGGAGCGGGCGGACAGCTCGCCCGGGGTCAACCACACGCTCGGCCGCATCGACGTCCCTCCCGTACCCCGGGCCGGCCCGGCGGAACCGACCATACCTGTCGAACCCGAATCTACGTCGACGCGGAAGGGGGTGCCGTGCGGGGAGAGGTCCGGGACGGGAGGGGGTGGGCGAGATGTATCGCCGCCCGGGGACGAGCGCGAGGGTTGCCTTCCCGGCGCTCACCCGCACGCGGGCCGGTTCGTCGCGCCCGGGGCGCAAGGGAGGAGGCGGCGACCCCGGGATTGCCCACACGGCGGCGTTCCGCCGGCATCCGGGAGCGTCCCGCCGCGACCTCTGCCGCGCATGATGGATAACGGTGATTATCCATCATAATCGTTATTATAAATGGCGAGGAGTGCGGCGCCGACCCCGAGGAGAGGATCGACGCGGTGCGCCGTGGGGCCGGGCATGCCGGCCGGTCGCCGGCGGCGCGGGGCATTCCCGGCCGTCGGGGTGCTCGGGCATCGGGGAGGAGGTCTCGTCCATACCGAACGTCGCGCGCCGCAGGGGCGTCGGGACGGGTCCGTGCGGTATATCTTTACGGCAGGTCGGATCGTCTGCGAGATGTCGTGATCCCGTATGTGGAGATCGGCCGTCGCGCCGAAGAACGTCGCAGCAGCGCACCGGCCGTTCCATGGGGCGGCCCGCCGTTCCTGGCGTTGCCAAGGCGGCGGGCGTCGCTGCCGGAGCGGATCCAATCCGCCGTCTGCTCGATCACCTCCGCCGTCGCGACGCGGGGCGTCGACCACCACGGCGCTGTATTCGATCCCGGCTGGGGAGTTCTCCGATCCGTTAGTTGACATAATGTAGATTATCGGCAATAAGGGTACCGGCCGTGACCAGCCTTTTCGCCGACGCGGGATCCGGTCGGGTGTCGAGGATGTCGCGAGCCTGCCCGTCGTGACGACGTTCATCTGCTCGGCTTTCGGCGTCGCGGCGCAACGTCGGGCACTTTGTATCGCGGGCTCGCTGCCGAACCGCGCCGCCCAGAGCCCGGACGTGCCTGCCGCCGAGCGGCCGGATGCCACCCCGGGATCAGCAATCGACCACGTGCTCCGGCGTGGCGTGCCCTCGCCCCCCTGCGGGCCTCTCGCGAAGGAATTCGTCACAGTGACGATTGCTGGGGTGAATCCCGGTCAGCGTCCCTCAGCGGTCGCCGGGTCGGCAACGCCGCAGCTGGCCGGACAGGTAGCGCTTGGCGCGGCGATGTCCACCCGCGCTGTCGAATTCGAGGTTCAACTCGGTCAGCAGCGTTGCCAGCAGACTCGCCTGAGGGGTCCATCCGTGTCGGTGTCGGCACTGTGCGAGCCAGTCGATCGGGCCCATGTGTCCGCGATCCGCGTTGCACCGCGGGCACGCGGCAGCCTCGTTGGCGGCGATGCTGGGACCGCCTTTGACTCGCGGCACGAGGTGTTCGGTGGTCGGTGGTACCAGGGGCCCGAACCGTCTGCCGCACCACAGGCATCGGCCGCCCTGACGGTCGACAGCGAGCACGAGTCTGGCGGCACGGTCCACTCGTCGATGGTAACCAGCGGCGCTGCCGACACCGCCGGCCTCGAACCGCCTCCCCTCCCCTCGCGCCGCACAAAATTCATCGACCCTAATACGTCACTGTGACAAAAATCGGACTGGGAGGGGTCGACCGGCGGCGCTCGAAGGGACGATCGACTCTCGCTTCCCTGGTGTCGATCCCGTTAGGCTTTCCGGACATTCGCCGAAGGAGGACTTTCGTGAGCGGCCATGAAGTGAAGATGATCGTGCTGTCGACCGACGATCTCGACGAGTCGATCAAGTTCTACAGCGAGACCCTGGGCATGGCGTTGAAGTTCCGCGACGGCGCTCATTTCGCGGCCCTCGACGGTGGCGGGGTCACTCTCGCACTCGCGACCGCAATCGACCATCCGATCCACGGCCAGGTGGTCGTCGGCATCAAGACCGCCGACGTGGACGCCGCCGCGAAGGGCATCGAAGAAGCCGGCGGCGGCATCGTGAAGGGCCCGTACGACGACGCGCACGAGCGCCGCGCCGTGGTGTACGACAACAAGGGCAACGGGTTGGTCTTCTACAGCCCGCTCGGGCGGTGATCGGTCGCAGACCCCACGTCCCCGCCGCGTGCCGACCTGTTCTGGGTCGACGCGCCGGATCGGATATATGACCGGAGGGGCCGGCGGCAGCTCGTCAGGGCCGCGCGCAGTGCTCATCGAGGGCGAGATCGCCGGGACGTGGCGGCCGCGCAAGCGCGGTCGCCTTCTGACGTTATGGACCGGGAGGTCGATCCGGTCCGCCCCGATGTGCCGGGCGGTGGTCTCAGCCCCGCGGGCCCGCGCCGGTGATCGCGGTGTCCGCCAGCCGCGCCGACAGGACCCGCACGATCGCCTCGACCGCGTGCGGGGCCACCATCTCGTGGTGGTCGCAGTCGATCCGGTACTGGTGGATCTCCCCCGACACCACGTTGTGCCAGGCCGCGACCGCCGGCGCCGGTGCCGCGGACCGGGTGGCGGTGAAGAACAGCACGTCCCCGTCGAAGGTGGCGGGCGTGTGCCGGCGGGCGGCCCGCAACGCGGCGGCCGAGCCGCGGTGGATCCGCTCGAGGTGCGCGGCGGTCAGGCCGGTGCCGCCGCCGAGCGCGGCGTCGAGGAGCGCCGACGCCTGGTCGTAGGTCGGGTCCTGCTCGGCGTCGACCGGCACGCCGAGGTCGCGGAGCATGTCGCGGACCCCGACCGACCCGGCGCCCCGGACGCTGAGGTGGCTGTCGAGCAGGGCCAGGGTGTCCACGCGCTCCCCCGCCCGGCGCAGGTCCACGGCGACCGCGTGGGCGACGACGCCGCCGAGCGACCAGCCGAGCAGGTGGTAGGGGCCGTGGGGCTGGATGCGCCGGATCTCCTCGACGTACCGCTGGGCCAGCGCGGTGACGGACTCCGGGGCGGGGCCGCCGCTGAGTGTGGGCAGCTGCAGCCCGTAGACCGGCCGGTCGCCGCCGATGCGTTGTGCGAGCGGCGCGTACGCCCACGACAGGCCGGCGGCCGGGTGGAGGCAGAACAGCGGTGCGCCGGTGCCTTCACGTAGCGGCACGAGCACCTGCAGGGCCTCGTCGATGCCGGTGCGTTCCTGCGGGCCGCCGAGGTGGGCGGCGAGGCCGGCGGGGGTCGGATGGACGAAGATCGACTGCAGCGGGACCGGACGGCCGAGACGTTCGCCGAGCGCCGGCAGCATCCGGGTGGCGAGCAGCGAGGTGCCGCCGAGGTCGAAGAAGTTGTCGTCGACCGAGACCCGGTCGAGGCCGAGATGCTCGACGAACACCCCCACCACGGTGCGCTCGAGGTCCGTGGCCGGGGCGCGGTAGGCGCCGCCGAGCGCCGAGAAGTCCGGCTCCGGCAGGGCGCGCCGGTCCAGTTTGCCGGCGGGCGTGAGCGGGATCCTGTCGAGCACGATCACGGCCGTGGGCACCATGTGCGCCGGAAGGTGTTGCGACACATGCTCTCTGATGTCGGCGGGGCCGGGGGCGGTGCCGGGGGCGGGCAGCACGTAGGAGACGAGGACGGTCTCCCCCGACGGGGCGGTGTGGCCGATGGTGTGGGCGAACGCCACGTCCCGGTGTCCGGTGAGTGCGGCGTCGATCTCGG
>NZ_PCZU01000302.1:6109-7802 GCF_002887785.1 Rhodococcus sp. ENV425 | reverse complement strand
GGACCTTGACCTGGAAGTCGGAGCGGCCGACGTACTCGAGGTCGTGCTCCTTGGTCCAGCGCACGACGTCGCCGGTGCGGTACATCCGCTCCCCCGGCACCCCGAACGGGTCGGCGACGAAGCGCGCGGCGGTCAGGTCGGGTCGGGCGTGGTAGCCGCGCGCGAGGCCCGGCCCGGCGACATACAGTTCGCCGGCGACGCCGACGGGCACGGGGCGCAGCCGGGTGTCGAGGACGACGGCGTGGAAGGCGCGGGTCGGCCGGCCGATGGTGACGGGTTCGCCCGGGGTCAGGGGGTCGCTGACGGAGGTCATGATGGTCGCCTCGGTGGGGCCGTAGGCATCGACCATGCGGCGGCCGGGGGCCCAGCGGGCGACGAGTTCGGGTGGGCACGCCTCGCCGGCGACGAGGAGCACCTCCAGGCTGTCGACGGCGTCCGGGTCGAGGGAGGCCAGCGCGGTGGGCGTGATGAACGCGTGGGTGACCTGTTCGGTGTGCAGGACGTCGGCGAGTTCGTCGCCGCCGTACACGGTCGGGGGCACGATCACGAGGGTGGCGCCGGCCGAGAGGGCCATCATCTGTTCGAACACCGAGGCGTCGAAGCTCGGTGAGGCCAGGTGCGAGACGCGGCTGCCGGGCCGGACGTCGAGGTGGAGGTGTTCCTCGACGGCGAGGTCGGACAGGCCGCGGTGGGTGAGCACGACGCCCTTGGGCCGGCCGGTCGAACCGGAGGTGTAGATCAGGTAGGCGGGATGGTCGGGTTCGAGGGGCGCGGTGCGGTCGGTGTCGGTCGGGGGTTCGGGCGGGTACGGCGCGAGTTCGGCGACGGTGGTGGCGGAGTCGAGGGCGAACCACGGCACGGTGGCGGGCAGCCCGTCGCGGTGGGCGGTGACGGTGAGGCCGAGGGCGGCGCCGCTGTCGGCGAGCATGTATTCGATGCGGTCCCGGGGGTAGCTCGGGTCGACGGGCACGAAGGCGGCGCCGGTCTTGGTCACGGCCCACAGCGCGGTCACGGAGTCGAGGCTGCGGGGCAGGCCGAGGGCGACGACGGTCTCGGGGCCGACGCCGTAGTCGACGAGCATCCGGGCGAGGCGGCTCGAGTGGGCGTCGAGATCGCGGTAGGTGGCGCGGCGGGGCCCGTCGACGACGGCGAGGGCGTCGGGATCGACGGCGACGGCGTCGGCGAGGATCTGTGGCCACAGCCGGGTGCCGAGGGTGTGCGGGCCGTGCGCGGGGACCAGGGCGCGGGTCTCGTCGGCGGTGACGAGGTCGAGGTCGCCGACGGGGGTGTCGGGGGCGCCGGTGACGGCGTCGAGGAGGCGGACGAACCGGTCGGCGACGGCGGCGACGGTGTCGGCGTCGAACAGGTCGGTGGCGTAGACGAGGGCGGCGTCGAAGCCGGTGGGGGCGCCGGTGTCGTCGTGGTTCTCGCCGAGCAACAGTTCGAGGTCGAAGTTGGCCACCTTCGGATCCAGGGGCAGGCCGGTGACGGTCAGGTGCGGCAGTTCCAGGCGGGGGCGTTCGGTGTTCTGGAATTCGAGGGAGACCTGGAACAGCGGCGCGTGGGCGGTGGAGCGGGCGGGGTCGACGGCGTCGACGACCTGTTCGAAGGGGACGTCGGCGTGGGCGAAGGCGTCGAGGTCGGTGGTGGTGACGTCGGTGAGCAGGTCGGTGTAGGTGATCTGCCCGGGGAC
>NZ_PCZU01000302.1:955-5988 GCF_002887785.1 Rhodococcus sp. ENV425 | reverse complement strand
CGGCCATGAACACGGTGGCGCCGTGGGCGTGGGCGAGGCGGGTCAGGCGGTCGTGCAGGGCGGCGTCGATCGGGAAGCGGACGACGTCGCCGCGGAAGGACCGTTGCGCGGGCCGCGGCCGGTCGGTGGGGAGGGTGAGGACCTCGGGCAGGTCGGCGAGGGTGGTGCGCCAGTAGTCGAGCTGGGTGGCGGCGAGGGAGCCGGGGGTGTCGGCGTCGCCGAGACGGCCGAGCTGCCAGAGGGTGTAGTCGGCGTACTGCACCTCGAGCGGCGCCCAGGCGGGGGCGTCGCCGCGGGTGCGGGCTTGGTAGGCGGTCATCAGGTCGCGGGCCAGGGGGGCGGTGGAGAAGCCGTCGGCGGCGATGTGGTGCACGACGAGGACGGCGAGATGGTCGTCGCGGCCGAGGGTGTACACCCGCGCCCGTAGCGGCACGTCGACGGTGACGTCGAATCCGGTGGCGGCGAACTCTCCGGCGGCGGCGACGGTGTCCTCGGTGGCGGGCACGACGTCGACGGTGAGGCCGACGTCGTCGGCGTCGAGGATCCGCTGCACGGGCCCGGTGGGGCCGGCCGGGTAGACGGTACGCAGGCTCTCGTGCCGGGCCAGGACGTCGCGGACGGCGGTGTCGAGCGCGGCGACGGACAGATGGCCGGTCAGCCGGATCGCGAGCGGGATGTTGTAGGCCGGGGAGCTGGTGTCGAACTGGTTGACGAACCACATGCGCTGCTGGGCCGGGGACAGCGGGATGCGGTCGGGACGCGGGCGCCGGGCCGGTCCGGTGCCGATGGCGGGTTCGGCGCCCGGGGTTTCGGCGAGGCGGGCGGCGAGGGCGCGGACGGTGGGGGCCTCGAACAGGGCCCGCACCCCGAGGTCGACCCCGAGGGCGGCGCCGAGGCGGGAGGCGGCGCGGGTCGCGACGAGGGAGTTGCCGCCGATGTCGAAGAAGCTGTCGGTGACCGAGACCCGGTCGACGCCGAGGACGTCGGCGAACACCCCGGCGACGGCGGTTTCGAGTGCGTCGGCGGGTGGGACGTAGTCGCCGCTGCCGCCGGACAGGTCCGGTGCGGGCAGGGCGCGGCGGTCGAGCTTGCCGACCGGGGTGAGGGGGATCTCGTCGAGGACGACGACCGCGGTGGGCACCATGTGCGCCGGCAGCCGGTCGCCGACGTGCGCGCGCAGGGCGTCGGCGTCGATGTCGTGTCCGGGGGTGGGCAGGACGTAGGCGACGAGCACGGTCTCCCCCGACGGGGCGGTGTGGCCGAGGGTCGCGGCGAATGCGACGCCCGGGTGGCTGCACATCGCGGCGTCGATCTCGCCGAGTTCGATGCGGAAGCCGCGGACCTTGACCTGGAAGTCGGAGCGGCCCACGTATTCGAGTTCGAGGGCGTCGGTCCAGCGCACCACGTCGCCGGTGCGGTACAGCCGCTCCCCCGGCGCCCCGAACGGATCCGCGACGAACCGGCCGGCCGTCAGGTCGGGGCGGGCGTGGTAGCCGCGGGCCAGGCCGAGGCCGCCGAGGTACAGCTCGCCCGCGACGCCGGCGGGCACGGGGCGCAGGGCGGCGTCGAGGACGAGGGCGCGGACGCCGCGCAGCGGGCCGCCGAGTGTGATGGGGCCGGCGACGGTCATCGGGGCGCTGATGGCGGCCATGATCGTGGTTTCGGTGGGGCCGTAGGCGTTGACCAGGCGCCGGCCGGGCGCCCAGGTGTCGCGCAGTTCCGACGGCCATGCCTCGCCGCCGACGGCGAGCTCGGCGAAGGCGTCGAGGTTGTCGGGGGGCAGGGAGGCCAGGGCGGCGGGGGTGATGAAGCCGTGGGTGACGCCGTGCGCGCGTAGGACGCGGGCGAGTTCGTCGCCGCCGTACACGGTGGGCGGTACGACCGCCAGGGTGGCACCGGAACCGAACGCGAGCAGGTATTCGAAGATCGAGGCGTCGAAGCTCGGCGAGGAGAAGTGCATGACGGTCGCGCCGGGGCCGGCGCCGAACCGGCTGCGCTGGTCGAGGGCGAAGTTCTCGAGGCTGCGGTGGGTGGTCACCACGCCCTTCGGGCGGCCGGTGGAGCCGGAGGTGTAGATGAGGTAGGCGGGGTGGTCCAGGCGCAGCGGGCTGCGGCGGTCGGCGTCGCCGATCGGGTCGGTCGAGGCGTCGGCGAGCCGGGCGGCGAAGGCGTCGGTGTCGACGGTGAGCCAGCGGGCGGTGTCCGGCAGCGTGTCGCGGTGCGCGGCGGTGGTCACGCCGAGGGTGGCGCCGCTGTCGGCGAGCATGAAGGCGATGCGGTCGGTGGGATAGTTCGGGTCGACGGGCACGAACGCGGCGCCGGTCTTGGTGACCGCCCACATCGCGGCCACCGAGTGCAACGATCGCGAAATCCCCAGGGCCACGAAGGTTTCCGGACCCACGCCGAGGTCGAGCAGGACGCGGGCGGCGCGGGTGGACCATTCGTCGAGCCGGCGGTAGGTCCACCGGGCGGCGCCGTCGACGATCGCGACGGCGTCCGGATGGGCGGCGGCGGTCGCGGTGAACAGCTCCGGCAGGGTGCGGGTGGTGCCGCCGGCGGGACCGCGGACCGGGGCGAGGACGGCGCGTTCGTCGTCGAGGAGCACGTCGACGGCCGCGGCCGGGGCGTCGAGATCGGTGGCCAGGGTGGTCAGGGCCCGCTCGATGCGGCGGGCGACGGTCTCGACGGCCGGGCGGTCGAACACCTCGGGCAGGTACTTCAGCCGCAGGTGCAGGGTCGCGGTGTCGCCGGTGCCGGCCGGGTGCGCGACGATGCTCAGCGGGTAGTGCGCGGCGTCGTGGCCGCTGATGCCGGCCACCCGCATCCCGGCGATGTCGGTGTCCTCGGTCAGCCCGGCCCGGTCCACCGGGTAGGACTCGAACACGGTGAGGGTGTCGAAGCCGGCGGCGGCGCCGACGCGGCGTTCGATGGCGCTCAGACCGATGTGGTGGTGGTCGAGCATGGCCGCCTGCTCGGCCTGCACCCGGTCGAGCAGGGCGCCGAGGGTCTCGGCGGGCCGCACGGTGACCCGGACGGGGACGGTGTTGATGAACAGCCCGACCATCGACTCGATGCCGGCGACCTGTGGGGGTCGGCCGGAGACGGTGGCGCCGAAGACGACGTCGTGGCGGCCGGTCAGCGCGCCGAGCACGAGCGCCCACGCGGTCTGCACCACGGTGTTGACGGTCACGCCGCGGTCGGTGGCGACGGCGTCGAGGCGCGCGGCGAGACCGGACGGCAGGTCCAGGTCGAGGTCCTGCGAGACCGCGGCGGTGCGGCCGGGGCGGTGCGCGGGGGCGAGCAGGGTGGGCTCGTCGAGACCGGCGAGGGTGTGGGCCCAGGCGTCCGCGGCGGTGTCGGGGTCCTGCCCGGCCAGCCACTGCAGATAGTCGCCGTAGCTGCGGGGCCGGTCGAGGGCGGCGGTGTCGCCGTCGGTGGCGTACAGCAGCAGCAGGTCCTTGACCAGCAGCGGCGTGGACCAGCCGTCGAGCAGGATGTGGTGATTGGTCAGGGCCAGCCGGTACCGGTCGGCGGCGACCCGGACGAGGGTGGCGCGCAGCAGCGGGGCGACGGCGGTGTCGAATCGGGTGCGGCGGTCCTCGTCGAGCAGGCGCGCCGCCTGACGGTCCGGATCGTCGAGGCCGGTCAGGTCCAGCACCGTCCAGGGCAGTTCGACGCGGGCGGGGACGACCTGGACGAAGCCGCCGGAGCCGTCGTCGGCGAACGCGGCCCGCAGGTTGGGGTGCCGGTCGAGCAGCACCTGCGCGGCGCGGCGCAGCCGGTCCGGGTCGACGGTGCCGTGCAGGTCGAGGACGAGTTGCACGACGTAGGCGTCGGCGGACTGCGCGGAAAGCAGGGCGTGGAACAGCAACCCGGCCTGCAGCGGGGCGACGGGCCACACGGTGGCCAGGCCGGTGTCGTGCCCGGCCGCCCGGTAGTGGCGTTCGAGGCGGTCGAGGGTGGGCTGGTCGAGGGCGACGAGGGGCACGTCGGACGGGGTCAGGCCGCCGGCGTGCGGGTCGCGGGCATGCCGGGCCAGGGCGGCGGCCGCGGCCGCCCACCGGTCGGTGAGGGCGACGACGTCGGCGTCGGCGAGCAGGTGCTGCGGGTAGGAGAAGGTGGCGCGCAGCACCGGCCCGTCGGGGGTGGGCACGGTGACGGCGTTGATGTCGACGGCGGCGGCGGCCGGCATGTCCGGGCTCTGGGCGCCGCCGCGGTCGAAGGCGTCCACCGGCAGCCACGGGGTGTCCGCTTCGGTGAGGGCCGGGGTGAGGCGGCCGAGGTAGTTGAAGCTGATCTGCGGGGCGGGGCGGGTCCGCAGCCGGACGGCGGTGCCGGCGTTGAGGTAGCGCAGCAGGCCGAACCCGAGGCCGTGGTCGGGGACGGCGGCGAGCTGTTCCTTCACGGCCTTGATCGCGGCACCGGCGGCGTCGCCGCCGCGCAGCGCGTCCGGCAGGTCGACACCGCTCAGGTCGAGCCGGACCGGATGGATGGTGGTGAACCAGCCGACGGTGTGGGACAGGTCCGCGCCCGGGGCGACGGCGGTCTCCCGGCCGTGTCCCTCGAGGCCGACCAGCACGTCGTCCACGTCGGTGCCGTGGTCGCGGCGCCAGGCGGTGACCGCCAGTGCCAGGGCGGTGAGCAGGCCGTCGTTGACGGTGCCGTGGAAGGCGCCGGGCACCGCGGTCAGCAGCGCGGCGGTGACGTCGGCGGGCAGGTCGGTGGAGACGGTGCGGACCGTGGCGTTGGTGTCGACGACCGGGTCGAGGGGACGGTCCCCGAGCAGCGGGTCGTCACCGTCGAGGATCGCGGTCCAGCGGTCGAGTTCGGCGACGCGGTCGGACCGGTGCGCGGCCTCGACGAGGGCGTGCGCCCAGCGCCGCACGGAGGTGCCGGCGGGGGGCTCCTCGACCGCGGTGCCGTGGAGGGCGGCGGCCCACGCGGCCGCGAGGTCGGGAACGAGGATGCGCCAGGACACGCCGTCGACGGCGAGGTGGTGTACGACCAGCAGCAGACGCCCGGAGCCGGCGGCG
>NZ_PCZU01000302.1:0-905 GCF_002887785.1 Rhodococcus sp. ENV425 | reverse complement strand
GAGCCGGTCGGCGGCGGCGTCGAGTTCGGCGGCGGCGAGGGCGAAGAAGTCGTCGGTGTCGGCGGCGGTGGTGACGGGGACGCGGTGGATGAGCGTGTCGGCGGTGACCGCGCCGGGACCGCGGACCTGCAGGCCGACCCCGGCGGGGTCGTCCACGTCGGGGACGAGGCGGGCGCGGAGCATGTCGTGCCGGTCCAGCACCGTCTGCAGCGTGGCCGCGAGGGTGACGCGGTCCAGGCCGGCGGGCAGCCGCAGCAGCGCGGCCTGGGAGTAGCGGTCGATGCTGCCGCCGCGTTCGAGCATCCACCGCACGATCGGGGTCAGGGGCACGGGGCCGACGCCGCGGCCGGGCAGTTCGGCGAGGACGGCCGGGCCGTCGCCGAGGGTGGCGACGGCGGCGAGCGCGGCGGGGGTCTTGCGTTCGAACACATCCCGAGGGGTCAGCTCGATCCCGGCGGCCCGGGCGCGCGAGACCAGCTGGATGGACATGATGCTGTCGCCGCCGAGCGCGAAGAACGAGTCGTCCACTCCGACCGTCTCGAGGCCGAGGACCTGCGCGAACAGCTCGACGAGCTGCTTTTCGAGGTGGCCGGCGGGGGCACGGGTCTCGGTGGCCAGCGCCCCGAAGTCGGGGTCGGGCAGGGCCTTGCGGTCGAGCTTGCCGGTGGCCGTGACCGGCAGGGTGTCGAGGACGACGAGAGTGGCCGGGACCATGTAGGCGGCGAGGTCACCGGCGACCCGGTTCAGCGTGGCGGCCACATCCACGGTCGCGGCGGTCTCCGGAACCACGTACCCGACGAGGCGGTCGGCGGCGCGGTCGTCGCGGTGGAGCACCACGACGGCGCGGGCGACGCCGGGGCAGCGCAGCAGCGCCGCCTCCACCTCCCCCAGCTCGATGCGGAAAC
>NZ_PCZU01000301.1:10570-11303 GCF_002887785.1 Rhodococcus sp. ENV425 | reverse complement strand
CGCGACCCGGCGGAGATCGCCCTGCTGCCGGTGACGAAGTTCTTCCCGGTCTCCGACGTGGAGATCCTCTACGGACTCGGGTGCCGGGCCTTCGGCGAATCCCGCGAACAGGAGGCCGCTGCGAAGGTTGCCGAATTCCGTTCGCGTACAACCGATCCCGCTGTCGCATGGCACATGATCGGCCGGCTGCAGCGCAACAAGGCGCGTGCCGTCGCCCGCTGGGCCCACACCGTGCACTCGGTCGACAGCGTCCGGTTGGCGCACGCACTGGACGCCGGTGCGCAGGCCGCGCAGGAGTCCGGCGACCGCGAGACGCCCGTACGGGTGCTGCTGCAGGTCAGCCTCGACGACGATCCGCAGCGGGGCGGGGTGAGCGCCGCGGACCTGCCCGCACTCGCGGACGAGGTCGCCGCCGCCGGCGGACTCGAGTTGCGGGGCCTGATGGCGGTGCCGCCACTGGGATGGGACCCGGACGCCGCATTCGAACGGCTCGCCGGGCTCCACAGCGGGCTGCGCTCCGATCATCCCGAGGCCACCGAACTGTCGGCCGGCATGTCCGGCGACCTCGAGGCGGCGGTGCGATGGGGTTCGACATGCGTGCGTGTCGGAACCGCGGTGTTGGGCTCGCGGCCGTTAGCCTGAGTGTCGACCGCCGCGCGAGGAAGGTTGATCCATGAGCTCACTCCACAAGTTCAAGGCGTACTTCGGGATGGTGCCGCTCGAGGAATACGAG
>NZ_PCZU01000301.1:10002-10481 GCF_002887785.1 Rhodococcus sp. ENV425 | reverse complement strand
TTCGAGCCGGACGGCTTCGATCGCTACGAGCCCCCCGTGCGGGCGGCCCGCGTGGAGCCGATCACGGCCCGCGCACCGCGCCCGACCCCGCCTGCCCGCGCCGCCGCGCGGTCGTCGCTCGGCTCCGAGGGCCGGCTCGAACGGTCCGAGGCCCGTCGCGGCGCACTGTTCGACGAGGGAGGCCCGTTGTCGAAGATCACCACGCTGCGTCCCCGGGACTACGGCGAGGCCCGCACCATCGGCGAGCGGTTCCGCGACGGCACCCCGGTGATCATGGATTTGGTGGAGATGAGCAACGCCGACGCCAAACGGCTCGTCGACTTCGCCGCCGGGCTGGCCTTCGCGCTGCGCGGCTCGTTCGACAAGGTCGCCACCAAGGTGTTCCTGCTCTCCCCGGCGGACATCGACGTCTCCGCCGAAGAGCGCCGCCGGATCGCGGAGACGGGGTTCTACAACCAGCAGTGACCTGAACCCGCAGC
>NZ_PCZU01000301.1:4728-9957 GCF_002887785.1 Rhodococcus sp. ENV425 | reverse complement strand
TTCGGTTTGGCTCGATCCGCCGTCGTCGGGCAGAGTGGGCGGGTGGCCGTATTCAAGGTGCTCTGGTTCCTGCTGTTCATTTTCTGGCTGCTGCTGATCGGCCGGATCATTGTCGAGTTCATCCGGACGTTCGCGCGGGACTGGAAGCCGACGGGATTCGTCGTCGTCGTTCTCGAAGCAATCTTCACGGTCACCGATCCGCCGGTGAAACTGTTGCGCCGGCTCATTCCTCCGCTGAATCTCGGGGGAGTGCGACTGGATCTGTCCATCATGGTGCTGCTGTTCATCGTCTACTTCCTGATGGCGTTCATTCCCCGAGGTGGGACGCTCTGAGGGCCGACACCTGCTCGGACGATCCGCGCGAAAGCCGCCCTGTGCCAGAATGGGGTGCCAGTTACAGTGAGTTTGATACGCGTGACGCACTGTGGATATAACTGAATGCTTGCTTGACCGCTCACACGACGCGTGAAGGGATCCTTCCATGCCGCTGACCCCAGCTGATGTGCACAATGTCGCGTTCAGCAAGCCGCCGATCGGAAAGCGTGGCTACAACGAGGACGAGGTCGACGCGTTCCTGGATCTCGTCGAGCAGGAACTGACCCACCTGATCGAGGAGAACGCCGACCTGCGGCAGCGGGTGGCCGAGCTCGACCAGGAGCTCGCCGAGGCCAAGAAGGGTGCCCGACCCGGCGCGGCGGCACCGGCCCAGCCGGCCAAACCGGAGCCCGCTCGCGTCGTCGAGGCGCCGAAGCCGCCGGAACCCGCTCCGGCGCCGGCGCCGGCGCCCGCACCGGCGCCCGCACCGGTTGCGGCCGCACCGGCCTCCGGAGACGCGAGCATGCAGGCCGCCAAGGTCCTGGGCCTGGCCCAGGAGATGGCGGACCGCCTCACCGGCGACGCCAAGGCCGAGGCCGAGGAGCTGCTGCGCAACGCCCGCACCAATTCCGAGCAGCTCATCTCCGATGCGCGCACCCGCAGCGAGGCGATGATCGCCGACGCGCGGCAGAAGTCCGAGGCGATGCTCGCCGACGCCCGCACCCGCTCCGAGACGCAGCTGCGCCAGGCCAAGGAGAAGGCCGACGCGCTGCAGGCGGACGCCGAGAAGAAGCACACCGAGATCATGGCGACGATCAACCAGCAGCGCTCGGTGCTCGAGGGCCGCATCGAGCAGCTCAAGACCTTCGAGCGCGAGTACCGGGTGCGCCTGAAGTCCTACCTCGAATCTCAGCTCGAGGAGCTCGAACAGCGCGGTTCCGCCGTGCCGGTCGACGGTGGCCAGGAGGCGTTCAACCAGTCGAACTCCTCGTTCGGTTCCACGTCCTTCGCCAAGGGCAACAGCTGATCGAGGCGGCGGTCCGATGGCCGGGTTCCGATGAGGGTGCGCCGTGCTGGTGGTGACTCTCGCCCTTGCAGCCGTCGGCTTCGGCATGCTCGTCGTGGCCCTCATGACGGGGTCCGTGCTGTGGGCCTGGGGTTGCATCGTCGTGTGTGTGGTGGGCGCGGTCCTGTTGCTGATCAGCGCATTGAGTGGCAAGCGGACCGCGCCCCCGACGACGACGGGATCCGAGCCGAGACGGCGCCGCGAGGGACGCGATCCGAGCGAGTGAGCGCGGCAGCATAGAATAGTCCGAGAACAGTTTGCAGTGCTTTCCCCGGCAGCCGCCGGGGACGGCGTCGATCCGGCCATCACCGGGGAGCCTTCGGAAGAACGGCCGTGCCGACCGGCACGACTCAGTAGAACCGAACGGGTGGGCCCGTCACAGCCCGAACGAGAGGCCCGTCCGGCCGGCAGAGCCCGGAGGGACGGTGCAAGCGGGGTGGTACCGCGGTTGCCGGCGCACAGGGCGCGGCGATCGTCCCCGTGCCGGACACGTCTAGGCACGAGGAGTCACGCTGTGACGAAGAGCACCCCCGACCGCCCGCAGGCCCCCGACGCACCGACCGGCGGATACCCGCGCGTCGACTACGGGGTCGCCAAGGACTCGGGCATCGACTTCCCCGAGCTCGAGGTGAAGGTCCTCGACGGGTGGGCGAAGGACGACACCTTCCGCGCCTCGGTCGCGAATCGCGACGGCGCCGACGAGTTCGTCTTCTACGACGGCCCGCCCTTCGCGAACGGCCTGCCCCACTACGGGCACCTGCTCACCGGCTACGTCAAGGACCTCATCCCGCGCTTCCAGACGATGCGCGGCAAGAAGGTCGAACGGCGCTTCGGCTGGGACTGTCACGGCCTGCCCGCCGAGCTCGAGGCGGAGAAGCAGCTCGGGATCAAGGACAAGTCCGAGATCGACACGATGGGGCTGGCCGAGTTCAACGCCTACTGCAAGACGTCGGTGCTGCGGTACACCGGGGAGTGGCGCGACTACGTCACCCGGCAGGCCCGCTGGGTGGACTTCGACAACGACTACAAGACCCTGGACCTCGACTTCATGGAGTCGGTCATGTGGGCCTTCAAGCAGCTCTACGACAAGGGCCTGATCTACCAGGGCTTCCGGGTCCTGCCGTACTCGTGGTACGAGCAGACCCCGCTGTCGAACCAGGAGACCCGGCTCGACGACGCCTACAAGATGCGTCAGGACCCGGCCGTCACCGTCGACATGGTGGTGCGCGCACCGGGCAGCGAACTCGACGGCGCCAACGCCCTGATCTGGACCACCACGCCGTGGACGCTGCCGTCCAACCTCGCGATCGCGGTGCACCCCGACATCACCTACGTCGCCGTCCGCGTGGGCGAGGGTGACGACGCGAGGACGTATGTGCTCGCGGAGGACCGACTCGGTCACTACGCCCGCGAGTTCGGCGACGAACCCGAGGTGCTGGGCCGGTACACCGGCGCGGACCTCGTCGGCCTGGCCTACGAGCCGCCGTTCGACTTCTTCGTGGGCCGGGAGAACGCCCACCGGATCATCGCGGCCGACTACGTCACCACCGACTCCGGCACCGGAATCGTCCACCTGGCACCGGCCTTCGGTGAAGAGGACATGGAGTACTGCCAGCGCAACGGCATCGAGCTGGTGCAGCCGCTCGATCCGGGCGGAAAGTTCACCGCCCTCGTTCCGCCCTACGAGGGTCTGCAGGTCTTCGACGCCAACCCGGTGATCATCAAGGACCTCAAGGCCGCCGGAAAACTGTTGCGGCACGAGACGATCGAGCACTCCTACCCGCACTCGTGGCGGTCCGGCCGGCCGCTGATCTACATGGCGGTCCCGTCGTGGTTCGTCGCCGTGACCCGGTTCCGGGACCGCATGGTGGAGCTGAACCAGCAGATCACCTGGGTGCCCGAGCACATCCGCGACGGCCAGTTCGGCAAGTGGCTCGAGGGTGCCCGCGACTGGAACATCAGCCGGAACCGCTACTGGGGCAGCCCCATCCCCGTGTGGGTCTCGGACGATCCGGCCTACCCGCGCGTCGACGTGTACGGCTCCCTCGACGAGCTCGAACGCGACTTCGGGGTGCGGCCGAGCGACCTGCACCGGCCGATGATCGACGAGCTGACCCGCCCCAACCCGGACGACCCGACCGGGAAGTCGACGATGCGCCGCGTCCCCGAGGTGCTCGACTGCTGGTTCGAGTCGGGGTCGATGCCGTTCGCCCAGGTGCACTATCCGTTCGAGAACACCGAATGGTTCGACTCGCACTATCCCGGCGACTTCATCGTCGAGTACAACGGTCAGACCCGCGGCTGGTTCTACACCCTGCACGTGCTCGCCACCGCGCTGTTCGACCGCCCCGCGTTCAAGACCGTCGCGGCCCACGGCATCGTGCTGGGCGACGACGGGCTGAAGATGAGCAAGTCCAAGGGCAACTACCCCGACGTCAACGAGGTGTTCGCCCGCGACGGCTCCGACGCCATGCGCTGGTTCCTGATGTCCTCGCCCATCCTGCGCGGCGGCAACCTCGTCGTCACCGAGCAGGGCATCCGCGAGGGCGTCCGGCAGGCGCTGCTGCCGCTGTGGAACGCGTGGAGCTTCCTGCAGCTGTACGCGTCCAAGCCCGGCACGTGGCGCACCGACTCGCCGCACGTGCTCGACCGGTACATCCTGGCCAAGCTCGCCGCCACCCGCAACGCCATCACCGACGCGCTCGAGGTGGTCGACATCGCCGGAGCATGCGACGAGCTGCGTACCTTCAGCGACGCCCTCACCAACTGGTACGTGCGCCGCTCCCGCAGCCGGTTCTGGGACGAGGACGCCGACGCGATCGACACCCTGCACACGGTGCTCGAGGTCGTCAGCCGCCTCGCCGCCCCCATGCTGCCGCTGGTCACCGAGGTGATCTGGCGCGGCCTGACCGGCGGCCGCTCCGTGCATCTGGCGGACTGGCCGGCCGCCGGGGACCTGCCGGCCGACCCGGCCCTGGTCGAGTCGATGGACGAGGTCCGCTCGGTGTGCTCGACGGTGCTGTCGCTGCGCAAGGCCCAGAAGCTGCGCGTGCGGCTGCCGCTCCCGCAGGTCACCGTCGCCGCCCCCGAGGCGCACCGGCTGCAGCCGTTCGCCGAGCTCGTCCAGGACGAGGTCAACGTCAAGTCGGTCGAGCTGACCGAGGACGTCGATGCGCACGGCCGCTTCGAGCTGGTCGTCAACGCCCGGGCCGCGGGACCGCGCCTCGGCAAGGACGTGCAGACGGTGATCAGGGCCGTCAAGGCCGGGGACTGGTCCGAGGCGGCCGACGGCACCGTCACGGCCGCCGGTATCGCGCTGCTGCCGGAGGAGTACACCACCCGCCTGGTCGCGGCGGAGCCGGAGTCGACGGCCGCGCTGCCCGGCGGCGCCGGCCTGGTGGTGCTGGACTCCACGGTCACCGAGGAGCTCGAGGCCGAGGGCTGGGCGAAGGACCGGATCCGCGAGCTGCAGGACGCGCGCCGCAACCTGGGCCTGGACGTCTCGGACCGCATCTCCGTCGTGTTCGAGGTGCCGGCCGACCGCGCCGACTGGGCACTGCGGCACCGCGAGCTCATCGCCTCGGAGGTGCTCGCCACCAGCTTCGAACTCGCGCCCGCCGGGGACGGGGCGCTCGACCTCGGTGAAGGGGTGCGCGCGGCCATCGTCAAGGCATGAGCGTCCCGGTGACCGGGGTGCGCGGCGCGGCCACGACGGCGGTGACGCCGATGCGGGCGTGATGTCGGTGCGAGGGGCGAGGATGCCCGGGTGCCCCCCGTGGTGAATCCGAGCGGTCGGCGCTGGGTGCTGCACCTGGACCTGGACGCCTTCTTCGCCTCCGCCGAACAAC
>NZ_PCZU01000301.1:2849-4718 GCF_002887785.1 Rhodococcus sp. ENV425 | reverse complement strand
CGGCCGGTGCTCGTCGGCGGCCTCGGCGCGCGCGGCGTCGTCGCCGGGGCCAGCTACGAAGCCCGCGTCTTCGGGGCGCGGTCGGCGATGCCGATGAGCCGGGCCCGCCGGCTGGTGGGGCCCGCCGCGGTGGTGCTGCCGCCGCGCGGGGTGCTGTACCAGGCGCTCAGCCAGACCGTGTTCGACGTGTTGCGCGAGCGCATCCCCGTGCTCGAGACGCTGTCGCTCGACGAGGCGTTCGCCGAACCCGCCGAGCTCGCCGGCGCCGCCCACCACGACGTGGAACGGTTCTGTGCGCGGCTGCGCGACGAGGTGCGGGCCCGCACCGGCCTCGTCGCGTCCGTCGGCGCCGGCTCCGGCAAGCAGATCGCCAAGATCGCCTCCGGCCTCGCCAAGCCCGACGGAGCGCTCGTCGTGCGTCCCGAGGAGGAGCTGGCGCTGCTGCACGGCCTGCCGGTACGCAAGCTGTGGGGGATCGGACCGGTGTCGGAGGAGCGCCTGCGGCGTCTGGGCATCGACACGATCGGTGACCTCGCCGCGCTGCCGGTCCCGGAGGCGGCCTCGATCCTGGGCGCCACGGTCGGCCCGGCGCTGCACCGGCTCGCCAACGGGCACGACGATCGACCGGTCGTCGAACGCGCCGACGCCAAGCAGGTCAGCGCCGAGACGACGTTCCCGACGGACATCGTCACCCTCGCCGAGCTGCGACGTGCCGTCACCGGCAGCGCCGCCGCAGCGCATCGCCGGTTGCGGCGCGACGGCCGGGCCGCCCGGACCGTCGTGCTCAAGCTGCGCAAGGCCGACATGAGCATCCTCACCCGCTCGTCGACGCTGCCGTACGCCACCGAGGACGTGGCGACGCTCACGGCGGCGGCGCAGCGGCTGGCGCTCGACCCGCTCGAGATCGGCCCGATCCGCCTCGTCGGCGTCGGCCTCGCCGGCCTGTCCAGCATCCGGCAGGAGTCGCTGTTCCCCGAGCTCGAGCAGCCCCCGGAGGACCCGGTGGAGTCGTCGCCGGACGCCGGGCCGGAGCACGTCACGACGGTGACGGGACGGCGGTGGCGTCCCGGCACGGACGTGCGGCATCCGGAGTTCGGACACGGCTGGGTGCAGGGCGCCGGGCACGGCGTGGTGACGATCCGCTTCGAGACGCGCTCGACCGGGCCGGGGCCGGCCCGCACCCTCGACGAGAACGATCCCGCCCTCTCCGAGGCCGATCCGCTCGCCGGCCTCGGGTGAGCGCGCGGGCCCCGCCGCTCTCACGGTCTTCTTACTACCGCCGGGTACGCTTACGGGCGATCCGCTGTCCCGGTGGAGCATCCGCTGCTGGATGAACCGAGCACGGTACACCCGTGCACGATCGAGAACGAGAAGGACGAGAAGTTGAAGCTTCGCAAGATCACTGTCGCCACGGTGGCTCTGGCCGCCGCCCTCACGATGTCCGCCTGCAGCTCGGACGACGGAGGTAGCTCGACCTCGACCTCGGCGAAGACCACCACCAGCACCACGACCGCCGCCGCGCAGTACCCGCCGGTGCCGACCGTCGAGGACCTCAACGCCATGCTGGCCAAGGCGTTCGACGAGACCGTCCCGGCCGAGGAGAAGGTGAACCTCGTGCAGGGTGCCGAGCAGGATCCCGCCCTGATCGACCAGGTCGCCGCCGCGGCCAAGCAGGCCGGCGCGCAGATCACCGTCCTGGACGTCAACGACAACCAGAACGGCACGGTCACCGCCGGCATCGAGACTCTGCTGGCCGGTGCGCAGCAGCCCGCCGTCGGCACCGTCGACTTCGTCGCGGAGAACGGCGTGTGGAAGCTGTCGAAGAACAACGCCTGCGCCATCGTCGCGACGGCTCAGCTGCAGTCGCCG
>NZ_PCZU01000301.1:0-2792 GCF_002887785.1 Rhodococcus sp. ENV425 | reverse complement strand
CTGCCAGCGCACCCGGTCCACCAGGGTCTGCGCCAGACGGGTGGTGCCCGCGGGATCGCTGTACGCCTGCTCCCCGCCGACCGTGAGGTCCCCGGCGATCGGGAGCGGCCGGCCGAGGTCGATGGTCATCGTGCCTTCGCCGGTCATCTCGTACCGGTCGATGTTCAGCCGACCGGACCCGTTCGGCAGCGCCCAGGTGGCCTCGCGCGGGGTCTGGGTGATGCGCAGGTGCACGGTCAGCAGGTCGCCGTCCCGCTCGAGCAGGCTCGCGGTGGCGACCTGATCGAGCGCCATCCCGCTCATCACCTGTTGGTGGATCTCCCACACCCCACCCACGCCGATCTCCTCCTCGGGGAACGACACCATCCGGTACACGGCCTGGTAGAAGGCCTGCTCGATGGCCGATCGGGCGATGTCCGCGGAGTCCGGCGTGGGATCGAGCCGCAGCGCGCTCACCGCGCCGGACGGGGACATCGTCAGTCCCGCCTCGGATCCCCGAGCGGGCCCGAGCGCCGCGGCGAGGGCCGCATCCGGCGACGTGGCGTCGTCGATCCGCAGGTCCACGAGGCTGCTCGGCGAGGCGTCCGACACGGCGTCGCTCACCCGCGCGGTGAGCGGCAACGTCAGTTCGGGGGTGGAGAAGTCCTGTGCCGGCTGATCGCCGATCGACTGGAAGACCTGCGAGGCGGTCGTCAGCGCCACCTGCTGGCTCGTGTCGACGGGTGGGGTGAGCCGGATCCGGCTGCGCGGCTCGGCCCCCGGCTCCAGGACCACCGCGGTGACCGCGGCGACGGGCACCGTGACCTCCGTCGAGGTCGCCGTCGACGTGGGGGCGGCACCGTCGGCGGAGTTGCCGCACCCGGCGAGGAGGGTGGTCAGGGACAGGGCCACACCGAGGGAGCGGGCCCTCGGGCGGGCGAATCTGGGCAGCACAGGCACGCACCCCAGGGTAGCCACGGCGGGCGGGGTGGCCGTCGCGCTCCTCGAATGGGGGATGATGGCAGGGTGACCGACGACCCCACCGAGCACGATGCCCACCCCGACGCCGTCGCGGAACCCCCGGTTGCGTCGTCCTCGGCCGGAACCCCGGCGAAGGACGCGCCCGCGCCGGCCCGGCGGCTGCGCGAGCTGCTCGCCCTCGCCGCGGTGATCTTCGGGTTCGACCTGCTCACCAAGGTGCTGGCCGTCCACTACATCGATCCGGCCGATCCCGTCTCGATCGTCGGGGACACCGTGATGCTCACGTTGGTGCGCAACCCGGGCGCCGCCTTCTCGATGGCCACCGGCATGACGTGGCTGCTGACCCTGGTCGCCGTTGCCGTCGTGGTGGGCGTGGTCAGGATCGGCCGCACGCTGCGATCGGGCTGGTGGGCGCTGGGACTCGGGCTCGTCCTCGGGGGCGCGCTGGGTAATCTCGTCGACCGGATCTTCCGTTCCCCGGGCCCGCTGCAGGGCCACGTCGTCGACTTCGTGTCGGTCGGCTGGTGGCCGGTGTTCAACGTCGCCGATTCCGCCATCGTCTGCGGCGCGATCCTGCTCGTGGCGCTGACCGTCTTCGGCGTCGAACCGGACGGCTCGCGGAAGACCGGCTCCTCCGACAGCAGAAAGGAAGCACACAAGTGAGAGAAACCCGGGCGATGCCCGTCCCCGACGGGCTCGACGGGATGCGGGTCGACGCGGGCCTGGCACGGCTGCTCGGCCTGTCGCGCACGGCGATCGCCGCCCTGACCGAGGAGGGAGCCGTCCTGGTCGACGGTGCCGCCGCGGGCAAGTCCGATCGACTGTCCGCCGGTTCCTGGCTCGAGGTGGAACTGCCCGAGCCGCCCCGGCCCCTCACCATCGAGGCGACGCCCGTGGAGGGCATGGAGATCCTCTATGCGGACGACGACATCGTCGCCGTCGACAAGCCCGTCGGCGTCGCCGCGCACGCGAGCGTCGGCTGGACCGGGCCGACCGTGATCGGCGGACTGGCGGCCGCCGGATTCCGCATCTCCACCTCCGGCGCCCACGAGCGGCAGGGCATCGTCCACCGCCTCGACGTCGGCACGTCCGGGGTCATGGTCGTCGCGACGTCCGAGCGCGCCTACACGGTGCTCAAGCGGGCCTTCAAGCAGCGCACCATCGACAAGCGCTACCACGCCCTCGTGCAGGGGCACCCCGATCCGAGTAGCGGCACGATCGACGCGCCGATCGGCCGGCATCGCAGCAGCGACTGGAAGTTCGCCGTCACCGCCGACGGCAAGCCCAGCATCACCCACTACGACACGATCGAGGCGTTCCAGGCCGCGAGCCTGCTCGACATCCACCTCGAGACCGGCCGCACCCATCAGATCCGCGTGCACTTCTCCGCGCTGCGGCACCCCTGCTGCGGTGACCTGACCTACGGCGCCGACCCGCGCCTGGCCGAGCGGCTCGGCCTCGAGCGGCAGTGGCTGCACGCCCGGTCGCTCGGGTTCGCGCATCCCGCCGACGGGCGCTGGATCGAGATCACCAGCAAGTACCCGGCCGACCTCGAGCACGCGCTCGCCGTGCTGCGCAGCGCCTGACCGTGCGGCGCGTGTCCCTGCCGTGGGCGGCGACGGCGGCACTGCTGCTGGCGGTGCTCGCGGCCGGGCTGCTCACGCCGGCCCGGACGGCGACGGTGCGCACCGACACCCTCGGCCCCGACCACGGCGAGGCGGTCGCCGGCTACCTCGCGCGCGCCCAGGCGAGCGTCGAGTCCGGCACCGGCGAACCGCGGTGGGGCCTGGTGTCCTTCGCGACGCCGGTGACGGTCGAGCAGGCGGCGGCGC
>NZ_PCZU01000300.1:27329-40478 GCF_002887785.1 Rhodococcus sp. ENV425 | reverse complement strand
GCGGGGCCAGATCGCGACGATCAGGGCCACCACGACGACGAGGGCCACCAGGCTCCAGCGGCCTGCGCGGGTCAGTTGCACCGGGTCACCGTCCGGCCAGTTCGAGCAGGTGCTCGGTCTCCGGTCCCTTCACCAGCGCGGCGGCGGTCACGGGGTCGGTGGGTCCGATGCCGTAGGACGGGCAGTCCTTGGCCAGCACGCAGATGCCGCAGGCGGGTTTGCGGGCGTGGCAGACGCGCCGGCCGTGGAAGATCACCCGGTGCGAGAGCAGGGTCCATTCCTTGCGGTCGACGAGCGCGCCGACGGCGTGTTCGATCTTGACGGGGTCGGTTTCCTCGGTCCACTTCCAGCGGTGCACGAGACGCTGGAAGTGGGTGTCGACGGTGATGCCGGGGATGTCGAACGCGTTGCCGAGGACCACGTTGGCGGTCTTGCGGCCGAATCCGGGAAGTGTGACGAGATCCTCGAGGCGGCGCGGTACCTCGCCGTCGAACCGCTCGAGCAGGGCCTGTCCGAGGCCGATCAGGGAGTTGGCCTTGTTGCGGTAGAAACCGGTGGGCCGGATGTACTCCTCGAGCTCGGCCCGGTCGGCCTCCGCGTAGGCGCGGGCGTCCGGGTAGCGGGCGAACAGGGCCGGGGTGACCTGGTTGACCCGCACGTCGGTGCACTGCGCGGACAGGATCGTGGCGACCGCCAGCTCGAGCGGCGTGGTGAAGTCGAGTTCGCAGTACACGTGGGGGAACGCCTCGGCGAGCCGCCGGTTCATGCGGCGGGCCCGCCGCACCAGGGCGAGCCTGCTCTCGGGTTTCCGCTCGCCTCCGGACACGCGTCGTCGGCGCACGTCGGGACTCTCGGACGGGGTCGCATGCACCTGCTCCACTGTACGTACCCGGCCGGTCGCGGATTCGGCGCTGTGTCGCTTCTGAGACCTTTCTTGTGTTTACTTCCCGGTATGCAAGCTCTTGCTGTCGTACTCTTCCCCGTGCTGCTCATGCTGTTCGCATTGGCGATGGAGCGGGTCGAGTCCCGGCTGAGCCGTCTGTCCGTTCGCCAGCAGGAGGTCGAGGAGTTCCTCGACAAGGCGAGCCACGACGACGTCGCCACCCTGGCCAGGGAGGGATTCCCCCACGCTCTCGCCCGGTTCCACCGCCGTCGGCGGCGGGTCCTCGTCATGGAGCTCGACGATGCGGAGTCCGACATGGGAGCGCGCCGCGCGAGCTGATTTCGGGACGCATCGGTAGGATGCGTGGGCGTTGCTGCAGGAACGGCACGGCAGCTGTCGTGGTGTCAATCACTCATGCCGAGTGCGCGCACAGTAGACTTCGTTTCCGTACGCGTTGCAGGTGGCCTGTCCGGGCGCCCGTGGACGTCGTGCAGACCCGGCAGCATGACGACGAGAATTTTCCCCAAAGGAGCGCACGTGGACGACGTCCTGGCCAGAGCAGGCATCTTCCAAGGAGTCGAACCCTCGGCGGTTGCGGCGCTGGTCAAAGAGCTTCAGCCGGTCGATTTCCCCCGCGGACATGTCATCTTCAACGAGGGTGAGCCGGGCGACCGCCTGTACATCATCGTCTCCGGCAAGGTGAAGCTCGGCCGCCGCTCGCCGGACGGCCGCGAGAACCTGCTGACCATCATGGGCCCGTCCGACATGTTCGGTGAGCTGTCGATCTTCGACCCGGGCCCGCGTACCTCCACCGCCACGACCGTGACCGAGGTCCGGGCCGTGAGCATGGACCGCGACGCCCTCAAGGCCTGGATCGACCAGCGCCCGGAGATCGCGGAGCAGCTGTTGCGCGTGCTCGCGCGCCGTCTGCGCCGCACCAACAACAACCTGGCCGACCTGATCTTCACCGACGTGCCCGGTCGCGTCGCGAAGGCTCTGCTGCAGCTCGCGCAGCGGTTCGGCACCCAGGAGGCGGGCGCGCTGCGCGTCACGCACGACCTGACCCAGGAGGAGATCGCACAGCTCGTCGGCGCCTCCCGCGAAACCGTGAACAAGGCGCTCGCCGACTTCGCCCACCGCGGCTGGCTGCGGCTCGAGGGCAAGAGCGTGCTCATCTCCGACTCGGAGCGCCTCGCCCGCCGCGCGCGGTAACACCCGTTCCACGAATCGAGGCCGGTGCATCGTCGATGCACCGGCCTCGATCGTTCGGGAGGTCAGGCGAAGCTGCGCAGGTACTCGAGCTGGACGTTGACCGACTTCTCCGCGACCGGCCATAGCGACGGGTCCACGTCGGCATACACGTGCTCGACGACGGACCGCGGCGTGGCGTCGTCCCCCAGCACCCGCAGCGCGGCCCGCACCTGGTCGAGCCGCTCCTCCCGATGGTCGAGGTAGCCGCGGGCGATGGTCTCCAGGTCGGGCAGGTCCGGTCCGTGCCCGGGCAGAACGGTGTAGCCGGCGCCGAGGTCGATCAGCCGGCGCAGCGACCCGAGGTAGTCCCCGAGGTCGCCGTCGGAGTCGTCGAGGACGGTGGTGCCCCGACCGAGGATGGTGTCGGCGGTGAGCACGCTGCGGTCGTCCTCGAGGACGAAGGACAGCGAGTCCGCCGTGTGACCCGGCGTGGCGAGTACCCGGATACGCAGTCCGGCCGCCTCGATCACCTCGCCGTCGGCCAGGCCCGCTCCCCCGCCGTGCCGGTGCCGGGCGTCCACGGCCCGCACCGCGCTGCCGGTGAGTTCGGCGAACCGTCCGGCGCCGTCGGTGTGGTCGCCGTGCCGGTGGCTGACCAGGGTCAGCGCCACGGGCACCCGGGCGACGCGCGCGAGGTGCGCCTCGTCGAGCGGGCCCGGATCGACCACGACGCACTCGTCGCTGCCGGGCGCCCGCAGGATCCAGGTGTTGGTGCCGTCGAGCGTCATCATCGACGGGTTCTCCGCCAGCACCACCGCGGCATTGGTGGTGACCTGTCGCAACTGCGCGTACGCGGGGTGAACCAGCGTCATGATCCGGCCTCCTCCGTCGGAAGGTGTGGGGTGCGTCCCACTCTAGATCCGGCTCACCCCGCGCCCGTCAGCGCACCTCGGCGATGATCTCGACCTCGACGGGAGCGCCGAGCGGCAGTTCGGCCACGCCGACGGCGGAGCGGGCGTGCACGCCCGCCTCCCCGAACACCTCACCGAGGAGTTCGGACGCGCCGTTGATCACACCCGGCTGGCCGGTGAAGCCCTCCGCCGAGGCGACGAAGCCCACGACCTTCACGATGCGGACGAGGTTGTCGATGCCGACGAGGCCGTCCAGCGCGGCCAGCGCGTTGAGCGCGGCGATACGCGCCGCGGACTTGGCGGCCTCGGCCGAGACGTCGGCGCCCACCTTGCCGACGAGACCGAGCGTGCCGTCGACGAACGGCAGCTGCCCCGAGGTGTAGACGTGGTCACCGGTGCGGACGGCGGGAACGTAGGCGGCGACGGGTGCCGCCACCGGCGGCAGGCTCAGACCCAGTTCGGCGAGCCGCGCCGTCCAGGTCCGCCCCGCGGAATCCTCTGCTGCCACGCGGCTCAGCCCTTCGGGCGCTTGAGGTAGGCGACGTGCTGCTCGCCGGTGGGTCCCGGGAGCACCGACACGAGTTCCCAGCCGTCGGCTCCCCACGTGTCCAGGATCTGCTTCGTGGCATGGGTCAGCAGGGGCACCGTCGCGTACTCCCACGTTGTCAATTCGCTCATGTCTCGACCCTATATGCGCACCGGACTTATAGGCTCGACGTCGTGGCATCAACGACTGCTGAACACGACGTCTGGCCGGCGACGGCCGCGCAGGCGCGGCTGCACTTCGTCTCGGGCAAGGGCGGTACCGGTAAGTCGACCGTCGCGGGGGCGCTGGCCCTGGCCCTGGCGGCGGGCGGCCGCAAGGTGCTGCTCGTAGAGGTCGAGGGACGGCAGGGCATCGCGCAGCTGTTCGACGTGCCGCCGCTTCCGCCGGTCGAGACCAAGATCGCCACGACGGATAGCGGCGGCGCCGTATATGCCCTCGCCATCGACATCGAGACGGCCTTCCTCGAGTACCTGGACATGTTCTACAACCTCGGGTTCGCGGGACGGGCGATGCGCCGGATCGGTGCGATCGAGTTCGCGACCACGCTGGCGCCGGGCCTGCGGGACGTGATCCTCACCGGCAAGATCAAGGAGACCGTGGTGCGTACCGACCGCACCGGCGAACCCGTGTACGACGTGGTCGTGGTGGACTCCCCGCCGACGGGACGCATCGGCAGCTTCCTCGACGTGACCAAGGCGATGGCCGACCTTGCCAAGTCGGGTCCGATCCGGTCGCAGAGCGAGGGTGTGGTGCGGCTGCTGCACTCCGACGAGACGATGGTCCACCTGGTCACGCTGCTCGAGGCGCTGCCGGTCCAGGAGACCGCCGACGCGGTGGCCGAGCTGCTCGCGGCGGACCTGCGGCTGGGCACGGTGATCGTCAACCGCACCGCCCCCGACTTCCTGCCCGAGGAGATGGTCGACGAGGCCGCCGCCGGCCGGATCGACGCGGAGGCGGTACGCGAGGGGCTCGACCGCGCCGGGGTCGCCCTCGGCGACGAGGACTTCGCGGGTCTGCTGACCGAGACGATCGAGTACGCATCCACCCTGCAGGCGCAGCAGGTCAGCGCCGCCCAACTCGACGAGGTGAACGTGGCACGAATGCACCTGCCCGCGCTGGCGGACGGCGTGGATCTCGGCGGGCTGTACGAACTCGCCGAGCAGCTCGGCGAACAGGGCGTGCGGTGACCGCGCCGCGGGCGCACCACGCGCCCCCGCTCGACGTCCGATCCATCCTCGCCGACCCCTCGTCGCGCATCATCGTGTGCACCGGCGCGGGCGGGGTCGGCAAGACGACGACCGCGGCGGCGCTGGCCCTGCGTGCGGCCGAGCAGGGCCGCAACGTCGTGGTGCTGACGATCGATCCGGCTCGGCGGCTGGCACAGGCGCTGGGCGTGCAGGCCCTCGACAACAGCCCGCAACTCGTGCAGCTGGGGCCGGACGCGAAGGGCGAGCTGCACGCGATGATGCTGAACATGCGCCGCACCTTCGACGACATGGTGCTCGAGCACTCGGCACCGGAGAAGGCGCAGCAGATCCTCGACAACCCCTTCTACCAGACGGTGGCCTCGTCGTTCTCCGGCACGCAGGAGTACATGGCGATGGAGAAGCTCGGGCAGCTCGCGGCGAGCGACACGTGGGATCTGATCGTGGTCGACACCCCGCCGTCGCGGAACGCGCTGGACTTCCTCGATGCACCGCAGCGGCTCGGGGCGTTCCTGGACGGCCGGATGATCCGGTTGTTCACCGCGCCGGGCCGCGGGCTCGGGCGGCTGGTCACGGGCGCGATGGGCCTGGCCCTGAAGGCGGTCTCCACGATCGTCGGCAGCCAGATGCTCTCGGATGCCTCGGCTTTCGTGCAGTCACTCGATTCGATGTTCGGCGGGTTCCGGGAGCGGGCCAACCGCACGTACCAGTTGCTGCAGCAGCCGGGCACCCACTTCATGGTGGTGGCCGCGGCCGAACCGGATGCGCTGCGCGAGGCGTCGTTCTTCGTCGAGCGGCTCTCCGAGGACCGCATGCCGCTCGCGGGTCTGATCCTCAACCGCACGCATCCCACGCTGTGCCCGCTGCCGGCCGACCACGCCCTGACCGCGGCGGATCTGCTCGAGGAGCAGGGACGGAAGGAGACCGCGCCGGCCGAGGCCGTGCTCCGGGTCCATGCCCACCGGGCGGTGACGGCGAAGCGGGAGCTGCGGCTGCTGGCCCGGTTCACGAGTGCGCACCCGCGGGTTCCGGTCGTCGGCGTGCCGTCGCTGCCGTTCGAGGTCTCGGACCTCGACGGGCTGCGCGCCGTCGCGGATCAGATGACCCGCGAGGCGTAACCTCGCGGGTCTCGGGGGTGCGCGGTCAGACGGCGTTCTGGTGCTGACGCTGCGCTTCGAAGAAGTCGGCCCAGGAGTCGACTTCGGGGTGCTGCTTGAGCAGCGCCCGGCGCTGACGTTCGGTCATCCCGCCCCACACGCCGAATTCGACGCGGTTGTCGAGGGCGTCGGCGCCGCACTGCAGCATCACCGGGCAGTGCCGGCAGATGACTGCGGCCTTGCGCTGGGCGGCGCCGCGGACGAACAACTGATCGGGGTCCACTTCACGGCATCGGGCTTTCGATACCCATGCGATGCGTGCTTCTGCTTGGTCTACGTCGAGCCGGGCCATCGGGGTGGTCATGTGCATTCAGTTGCCCCTTACTCTCCGAACGCCGTGTCACGGGGTCCTGGAAGGCGCGCAGAATCGGCGGCGTAGCACGACGGATCTGCACCACATTCCTATTCAGGTGTTATCTGCATCACACTGAGGACTCAATCTAGGTAAAGACTTCCCCGGATGCAAGGCGGAGAAACACTTTTCTGGTACGCCCGTGCATCACTGCACGTCGGAGGGCTTTTGCCAGCGCAACGCACACACGGGAACGCGTGCGCCGGGGTCTGCGCCCCGGGGTGGCACGTACTGTGTAGACGTGTCGATCGGAAAAACGGTGGCGAAGCTCGCAGGATGCACGGCACTGGGCGGAGTCCTGCTGGCCGGTGTGATGTTCCCGGCGGCCGGAGGCTTCGGCTACGTGTCGAACCGCGCCGCGGACACGGTGGACAACAGTTCCGCCGAACTCGTCGAGGGTGTGGTGCCGGCGGTCACCACGATGACCGATGCGGCGGGTACCCCCATCGCCTGGCTCTACGACCAGCGCCGGTTCGAGGTGCCGAGCGACCAGATCTCCAACGAGATGAAACTCGCCATCGTCTCCATCGAGGACAAACGCTTCGCCGAACACCAGGGCGTGGACTGGCAGGGCACGATCCGCGCCTTCCTCACCAACACCACCAGCGGTCAGGTCGAGCAGGGCGCGTCCACGATCGACCAGCAGTACGTGAAGAACTACCTGCTCCACGTGGTCGCCAAGACCGACGCCGAGCGGCGCGCGGCGATCGAGACGACGCCCGCGCGCAAGATCCGGGAGATCCGGATGGCGCTGACGCTCGACGACGAGCTGACCAAGGACGAGATCCTCACCCGCTACCTGAACCTCGTGCCGTTCGGGAACGGGTCCTTCGGCGTGCAGGACGCCGCCCAGACGTACTTCGGCATCGACGCGAAGGATCTGAACGTCACCCAGTCCGCGATGCTCGCCGGCATGGTGCAGTCCAGCTCCGCGCTGAACCCGTACACCAATCCGGACGGCGTGCTGGCGCGACGCAACGTCGTGCTCGACACGATGATCCAGAACATCCCCGAGCGCGCCGCCGAGATCCGGGCCGCGAAGGAGCAGCCGCTCGGCGTCCTGCCCGAGCCGAAGACCCTGCCGCGCGGCTGCATCGCGGCGGGCGACCGCGGGTTCTTCTGTGAGTACGCCCTGCAGTACCTGGCCGAGGCCGGGTTGTCGCGCGAGCAGATCGACAAGGGCGGGTACCTGATCCGCACCACGCTCGACCCCGAGATCCAGGGCTCGGTCAAATCGTCGCTGGACAGGTTCACCAGCCCGACCGTCGATGACGTCGCGACGGTGATGAACGTGATCCGGCCCGGGGAGGATTCGCCCCGCGTCCTGGCGATGGGGTCGAGCCGCGTGTACGGCCTCGACGGCGGGGCCTCGCAGACGGTGCAGCCGCAGCCGTACTCGCTGACCGGTCACGGCGCCGGCTCGGTGTTCAAGATCTTCACCGTCGCGGCGGCGATGGAGAAGGGCCTCGGCACCAGCGCCGTGCTGGACGTGCCGTCCCGCTACAACGCCCGCGGCCTCGGCGACGGCGGTGCCCCCGGATGCCCGCCGGCCACCTACTGCGTCGAGAACGCCGCACCGTACCCGGCGAAGCTGTCGGTGCCGGACGCGCTCGCACAGTCCCCCAACACCGCCTTCGTCAAGCTGATCGAGGCCACCGGTGTGGACGCGGTCGTCGACATGTCGGTGCGGCTGGGCCTGCGCTCGTACGCGCAGCCCAACACGTCCGGCTTCGGCGAGCAGAGCATGGTCGACATGCAGAAGGCCCAGCACCTCGGCTCGTTCACGCTCGGCCCCACCTGGGTGAACCCGCTGGAGCTGTCGAACGTCGCCGCCACGCTGGCCTCGCACGGCAAGTGGTGCCCGCCGACGCCGATCGACGCCGTGTTCGACCGCGACGGCAAGCCCGTGCCGATCACCCAGCAGGCGTGCGAGCAGGTCGTCGAACCGGGGCTGGCCGACACCCTCGCCACCGCCCTGAGCAAGGACACCGCGGGCGGTGGTACGGCGTCCGGTGCGGCCGGATCGGTGGGCTGGAACCTGCCGGTGGCGGCGAAGACCGGAACGACCGAGTCGCACATGTCGTCGGCGTTCGTCGGGTTCACGAACAACCTGGCCGGGGCGGTCTACACCTACGGCGACTCCCCCACACCGGGGCAGATCTGCAGCGGACCCGTGCGCCCGTGCTCCGACGGCAATCTGTTCGGCGGCACCGAGCCGGCCCGCACCTGGTTCACGGCACTGCTGCCCGTCGCGAACAAGTTCGGGCCCACCGAGTTGCCGCCCGCGGACCAGAAGTACGTGCGCGGCGCCGGCAATGCCCAGGTGCCCAACGTCGTGGGTCTGAACCGTCAGCAGGCGAGCCAACGGCTGATCGACGCCGGCTTCCAGGTGACGGAGACGACGGTCAAGGCGGAGGGCCGCAGCGGCACCGTCGCCTCGGTCTCCCCGTCCGGGTCGGCCGTCCCGGGGTCCACGGTGACGATCTTCGTCAGCGACGGCTCGGTGCGCGCCGCGCCACCGAGCCCGAGCGCGACCCCCGGCCGACCGACCGAGAGCCAGGTGCCGGACACGACGGTGCCGGCCGCGCCGGCACCCATCCCGGGACGATGACCGTCACCCGTCCGGTCGCGCGACGACCGGACGGGGTCTTCGGCTACAGGCGCGACTTGACGGCGGCGGACAGGCGCTTGCCGTCGGCCTTCCCGGCGGCGATCGCGGTCGCGGCCTTCATGACCTGACCCATCTGCCGCGGCCCGGGCCGCTCCCCGATCTCCTCGGCGACCTGCGCGATGGCGGTATCCGCGACGTCGGCCAGTTCGGCGTCGGTGAGCGGCGTCGGCAGGTACTCGTCGATGATGCGGGCCTCGGCGTGCTCCTTGGCCGCCAGTTCGCCGCGACCGTTCTCGGTATACACCTCGGCAGCCTCGCCGCGCTTCTTCGCCTCGCGCGCGAGCACCGTCACGACGTCCTCGTCGGTGAGCTCGCGCGCCTGCTTGCCGGCGACCTCCTCGGTCTGGATCGCGGCAAGCAGCATGCGCAGCGTGGTGATCCGCAGCGGATCCTTGTCCTTCATCGCGGCCGTGAGGTCGGCGCGGAGCGTGGACTTGAGCGAGGACGTGGTGTCGGACATGCCTCGACGCTACGCGGCGCCCCGCGAACCCGTGCGCGGACGAGCCCCGGCGGTACGCTGGAGACGTGCCAGACGTTCCCACTCTTCGACGTGCCGCGATCGGTGCGGCCGGTGCCGCCGCCCTGGGCCTCGGCTACGCGACGCTCATCGAGCGCAACGCCTTCGCCCTGCGGGAGGTGACGCTCCCGGTCCTTGCGCCGGACGCCTCGACGCTGCGCGTGCTGCACCTGAGCGACATCCACATGACGCCCGGGCAGCGGCTCAAGCAGAACTGGCTCCGCGAACTCGATCGCCTCGAACCCGACCTCGTGGTCAACACCGGCGACAACCTTGCGCATCCGAAGGCTGTGCCCGCCGTCGTGCAGGCGCTCGGCGGTCTGCTCGCCCGGCCGGGGCTGTTCGTCTTCGGCAGCAACGACTACTTCGGGCCCCGGGTGAAGAACCCGCTGAAGTACTTCGACCGCGACCACGAGCGCGTACACGGCGTGCCGCTGCCCTGGAGCGATCTGCGCGCCGCGTTCAGCGAGCGCGGCTGGCTCGACGTCACGCACGTGCACCGCGAACTCGAGATCGCCGGGGTGCGCGTCAGCGCGGCCGGTGTCGACGACCCGCACATCGACCGGGACCGGTACGACACCGTCGCGGGTCCGGCGAACCCGGCGGCGGATCTGCGGCTGGGGCTGACCCACTCCCCCGAGCCGCGCGTGCTGGACCGGTTCGCGGACGACGGCTACGACCTCGTGCTGGCGGGCCACACCCACGGGGGCCAACTGTGCCTGCCGCTGGTCGGCGCGCTGGTGACCAATTGCGGGCTGGACCGGTCGCGGGTCAAGGGCGTGTCACGCTGGGGCTCGCACATGCGGTTGCACGTGTCGGCGGGCATCGGCACGTCGCCGACGGCCCCCGCCCGGTTCTGGTGCCGGCCCGAGGCGACGCTGCTGACGCTGATCCCGGCCCCCCGCGAGCAGGCTCGCAGCACCGCGGACGCGGGCACCCGGAGCACGTTTTCACCGCACTGACCAGGCGATTTAACCGTCACCCCGATCGTGCTGTAAGCTAACCGAGGTTCGAAACGGGGTGTGGCGCAGCTTGGTAGCGCGCTTCGTTCGGGACGAAGAGGTCGTGGGTTCGAATCCCGCCACCCCGACTCGTGAAGGACCTGACCGGGGCCCCTTCTCCATCCGGAGAAGGGGCCCCGGTCCCGTTCTCCGGGTCTCGGCACGACGCGCCCGACGCGATCGTGAAGTACGGTGAGCAGACCGGCACGTTCCCCGCCTCGAGCGCCCGGCTCGACGCCTCCCGGTGACAAGTCGGCCTCCTCGAGGCCGCGCAAGGAGCGTCTCATGACGCACAACCACGCCATCACCCACAGCAACGGGAATCGCTCCGGCCCGCCCGAGCGCCCCGTACCGTCGCACCGCCCCCCTGCTCGATTTCCCACCCCGACCCAGACTCCCCGCTTCCTGCTCCGGCCGAACTCGGCACCACCGTCCCCGATCGACGGCTCGTGGTTCCCCTGGACCGCGAACCTCACCGATGAGCTGGACGACCTGATCTCCGCGCTCACCCTGCGACTCGGCCCCGTTGCCCGGGTCTGCTTCGACTGGAACGCCCTGCAGATATCGCGAAAGCGAATCGACGAGTTCGACCTCGACTCCGGCGGTATCGCACTGCGCGAGCCGGCACCCGGACAACCACCGCACACGATGTACTTCCTCGGATGCAACGGCACCCAACTCGTGCTGGTACTCCTGTCCCCCGACACCGAACCGGATCACGCCTACGGCATCATGCGCACGCTGGCGGATTCGTAGGTCCGGCCGGCGCCGGCGGCTCATCCGGACGGCCGGCCGCCCCCGGCGTCCAGTGTTGCCCTCAGGCCGGAGAAGAAGAGGTCGAGGCCGCGTTCGAATTCGGCGGCGCCGTCGTAGGAGGCCAGTATCGGCGCGAGACTGCGCAGGAGTGGGAATTCGTCGATCGGCAGGCGATGCAGTCCCAGGCGGAGCAGGTCGTCGGACTCCTCGGGCTGCTCGACGAGTTCCTGCAGCTCGTCGAGGACGTGACCGTGGAGGAATCCGAACAAGGCCCGGTAGACGTGTAACGCCTCGGCCGCGGAGAATCCGGCCCGGGTGAGCAAGGTCAGGATGCCTTCGAGCGGACGCAGCGTGCCGAGCGGCCGCAGCGCGAGGGGTGTGGACAGGGGGCGGGTGACCAGCAACGGAACCACGTGCGGGTGGTCGAGGGCAAGTTGCCGGAAATCCCTTGCAACCGTGCGTAGTTGATCTTCCCAGTCGCCGTCGCGGGGGTCGACGACCAGTTGCTCGAGGACGATTTCGGCAACTCCGTCGAGGAGGGCGGCCTTGTTCGGCGCGTGACGGTAGAGGGTCATCGGATCCCGGCCGAGAGCCTTGCCGAGGCGGCGCATCGAAAGCCCCTCGACGCCGTCGCGATCGATGATCGCGAGCGCAGACGCAAGGATCAATTCCCGGGCTCGAGTGTTCCTGCCGGACCTGCCGTCGTCGAATCCGATCGAGCGGCCCGCAGGAACCTTCGGCATCACGGACTCCTCTCCGTTCGCCTCCACTGTAGCCCTATGCTGTAGGTCTACAGTGTTGACACCTCGAGTGCTGCGGGTGTTGACTGGGTCTACACCCCAGGCCCGGAGGCCGCCATGATCGACGTTCTGCGACCGAACCCCCTGCTCGCTGCCGTGATCGTCGGGCCCGGAGGGCCGAGCGACAGCGAGCGGGCACCCGACTCCACGGAGTACGCCGTGGCAAGCCGCCGCAACCACTACTGATTCAGTCCTGCCGTGCGGGGCCGAATCCGGCATCGCACGTTGCGGACTCGATACGGAAAGAACACGATGGCGATCTCCGACATCAAGGAATATGCGCACCTCACCGCGGAAGACGTCGAGGCGCTGAGCACCGAGCTGAACGGGATCCGCCGGGACGTCACCGAGTCGCTCGGCGCGGCGGACGCCGCCTACATCCGGCGCACGATCGCATTCCAACGTGCGCTGGATGTCGCTGCGCGGTTGATGATATGCGCCAGCAAGGCGCCGGCCGGGTGGGCGCTGGGGGTGACGGCCCTCGCCGGGGCCAAGATCGTGGAGAACATGGAGATCGGCCACAACGTCTCGCACGGGCAATGGGACTGGATGAACGACCCGGAGATCCACTCCACCACGTGGGAATGGGACATGGCCGGGCTCTCCTCACAGTGGCGGTACTCCCACAACTACCGCCACCACGTCTTCAACAACGTCGTCGGCATGGACGACGACCTCGGCTTCGGCGTCATCCGGATCACCCGCGACCAGCCTTGGCATCCGGGCAATCTGGCGCAACCGCTGCGAAACCTGCTGTTGGCAACCACATTCGAGTGGGGAATCGCACTGCACGGTCTGCACTCCGTGAACGAGCACGCCGGCAGCGCGGCCGAGAAGACCGACCACAACCGGGCACTGCTGGGAAAGGTTGTCCGCCAATCACTCAAGGACTACCTGGTCTTCCCCGCCCTCAGCGGTCGTCGCTGGCGGCGCACCCTGACGGCCGGCCTGGCCGCGAATCTGCTCCGGAACCTGTGGTCGTACGTGGTGATCTTCTGCGGGCACTTTCCGGACGGCGCCGAGAAGTTCACCCTCGTCGAGCTCGAGCGCGAGACAAGGGCGGAATGGTATCTCCGGCAGATGCTCGGAAGCGCCAATTTCCACGCCGGCCCGGTGATGGCCTTCATGAGCGGTAACCTCTGCTACCAGATCGAGCAT
>NZ_PCZU01000300.1:9825-27319 GCF_002887785.1 Rhodococcus sp. ENV425 | reverse complement strand
CTGTTCCCGGACCTGCCCAGCAACCGCTACGCAGAGATCTCCACGAAGGTCCGGGCGCTGTGCGAGAAGTACGATCTGCCGTACACCACCGGCTCGCTCGTCCGGCAGTACCTTCTGACGCTGCGCACGATCCACAAGCTCGCTCTGCCTGATCGATTCCTGCGCGCGACCTCCGATGACGCCCCGGAAACCGCCTCCGAACTGAAGTTCCGCTCCCCGACTACCGCGCCGGCCGTTCCGCCGGCAGTCCCGCGACCCGGCCGTCGGGCAGTTCTGCGGACCCTGCACATCGACCGGCGCAACCGCCGGCGAGGGACCCCGACAACGGGTTGATCCTCCGGGGGTGGGGCCACGGAGGATATGAGGCAAGGATAGCCTGCCCTCATGCACAAGCTCAGACACCTCGGCCGCCTCACCGCCGCGGCCCTGCTCGTCACCTTCACCGTCGCGGCGTGCGGCGGCGCGGCCGAGTCGACCCGCGACACCGGCTCCGGCTCCGGCAACACCGACGTGGCCACCGGCGGCCGGCTGTTCGCCACCGCCGACGAGGAGACGGCGAAGCTCGGTAGCGAGGCGGAACCCGGCCGGTTCCCCCGCGTGGTCACCCACGCTCTCGGCGAGACGGAGATCGCGGCCAAGCCGCAGCGCGTCGTCGTGCTCGACGGCGGCGAACTCGACGACGTCCTCTCCCTCGGCCTCACACCCGTGGGCCTCGCGAGTCCCGAGGGCGCGGCGGAGCAGCCGTCGTACCTCGCGGACCGGCTCGCCGGTGTGGCCGACGTGGGCACGATCAACAACCTCGATCTCGAGGCCATCGGCGCGCTGCGGCCGGATCTGATTGTCGGCAGCAAGCTCCGCGCGGACAAGATGTACCCGCAGCTGTCCGCCATCGCCCCGACCGTGTTCTCGATCCGACCCGGTTTCCCGTGGAAGGAGAATTTCCTGCTCGTCGCGGACGCGCTGGGCGAGGAGGAGAAGGCCGAGTCCGTCCTCAACGCCTACCAGAGCCGCGCCGACGAGGTGCGGGACTCGATCCAGGGCGATCCGAGCATCTCGCTCGTGCGGTTCATGTCCGGCAAGATCCGCCTGTACGGGAACCTCTCGTTCATCGGCGTCATCCTGCAGGACGTCGGGCTGCGACGTCCGCCGGTCCAGGACATCGAGGAACTTGCGGCCGAGGTCAGCCCGGAAACGATCACGGAGGCGGACGGCGACCGGATCTTCTACTCGAGCTACGGCAGGGAAACCGACGAGGCGGCGGTCGTCGGCGGCCCGCTGTGGTCGAGCCTCACAGCCGTGCAGCAGGGGCGCGCCGTCGCGGTGAGCGACGAGACGTGGTTCCTCGCACTCGGCCCGACTGGCGCGATGCTCGTTCTCGACGACCTCGAGCGATTGCTCGCACGGCAGTAACCGAGATCGGCGTCAGATCGTCACCTCGTCGCGCCAACGGGTCAGCAGCGCGGCGTCACCGAACACGTCGAATCGATCGAGGGACGCCCGGTTCCACAGGAGGAGCAGCAGATCCGACGCCGGCCCGCGGACCGCGACGTCCCCCTCGGCGTGGGCGTGGACGACGGAAGGTTCGTCGGCATCGAAGGTGATCAACCATTCGCCCTCGCCGGCGGCGAGGGCGGGGTCGGTCGCATGCAGGTGCATCGTCTTCCCCGACCCGGCCGGCGACCCGGCACTCCCCGCCCCACCGAGGGCCCCCGCGCCGCCGAGGGCACGGAACGGGAGCAGCACCCCGAAGAGTTCGTCGATGCCCTCGACGGCCAGCGCGGTGTCGACGGGCGTGGTGCCCTCGCCCGCGGCGAGTTCGGCGTCGATCCGGTGCAGCGCAGTCTCGACCGCCATGCGACGGACCCAGAACGAAGCCGGTTGCGGTCCGGCGAAGGTCTGCTCGTCGACGTGCGGATCGGCCGATTGCACGGCCTCCGTCAGCTCCTCGAGTCCGTCCCGCACCCATGCGACGACGGCGGCCCCGGCCGGAGCCGGGGGGATCTCGGTGCGACCGCCGGTGCGCAACCAGCCCGCCGCGTTCCGGTGCACTCGGCCGACGTGCCCGAGAAGCCGTTCGACGGACCAGCGCGGGCAGGTCGGGACCGGCCGGTCGAGCCGGCCTTCGCCGGCGGCGAGCAGCCGCTCGGTGTCTGCGCGCAACAGCGCCGGATAGGAGGCTCGATCCATCCCTCGATTATGGGTGGTTCCCCCGTCTCGCCGAAGCCCCGGCGCGCCAGGGTGG
Organism: Rhodococcus sp. ENV425; assembly: GCF_002887785.1. Taxonomy (NCBI): domain Bacteria; kingdom Bacillati; phylum Actinomycetota; class Actinomycetes; order Mycobacteriales; family Nocardiaceae; genus Rhodococcus; species Rhodococcus sp. ENV425. The sequence goes on along the minus strand of NZ_PCZU01000300.1, from coordinate 25,077 downwards.
GACCACGCGGTCAGCGGGCCGTCTCGCGCACTCGCAGTGTCACCACGTCGAGGGACTCGCCGACGTCCGAGAGCCCGTCGGATTTGCGGGCGGTGACGGCACCGAACTCGACCGTCTCCACACCGTGGGTGCCGGCGAAGGCGTACAGGCCGTAGGTGCCGTTCGCCGCACTGTCGCTCACCGTGAAGGCGATTCGCTCCTCGCGGGTCTCCCCCGGCGCCAGATCGACGTCGATCGGGCCCAGGACCGGTTCGCCTTCCTCGCCGTTCGGACGGACCGCGCTGCCCCACACCTGACCCGTGTAGGGCGCGTCGCCGGGTGCTTCGACGAGCATGGTGGCTTCGATCACCCCGCCCGAGGCGGGCAGCGTCGTGGCCGTGTCGGCCGTGAGCGAGACGCGCACGGGAAGATCCGTCCGGGGAACGTCGGGGCGGGTCGACGACGGGGACCCGTCGCCGATCTCCGGCCAGCCGTTGGCCCACACGATCCGGTCGATCATGCCCTCCCGTCGCTGGGCACCGCTGGGAAGCTGGAGATCGTCGCGGGGAATCGCGTGGTAGACGATCCAGTCGTCGCCGGCGTCGTCGGTCACCACCGTGTTGTGCCCGGGTCCCGCCCACGGATCACTGCCGGCCAGGATGAGCGCGCCGCCACCGCCGTCGAGGTCGTCACCCTTGCGGTCGACGTACGGGCCGGTCAACGACTCGGACCGGCCGACGAGCACCCGGTAGGCGGTGTCTGCGCCGTTGCAGCAGTGGCCGGAGGAGAGGAACAGGTAGTAGTAGCCGTCGCGGTATTCGACGTGCGGCCCCTCGAAGCGTTCGTCCGCGACCCGGACCGGTTCGCCTGCGGGCGCGGTTCCGTCCGCGGCGAGCGGGATGGCGTAGACGCCCTTGAAGTTCCCGACGAACATCGTCTTCGTCGTGCCGTCGTCCCACACGAACGGATCGATCGTGCCCTGGACGCCGACGTCCTCGGCACAGAACACGGGGCGGCCCAGGTCGGTCCACGGGCCGGCCGGTCCGGGTGCGGTGGCGAGGCCGATGCACGGATTCGCCCCGTCCGGCAGCGCGTAGTAGAGGCTGTACCCGGTGTCCGACTCGATCACGTGGGGAGCCCAGACGTAGTTGTTCGCCGGATGCCATCCGGGAATCTCGGAGAACACGTCGTCGACGTACATCCAGTCCGTGAGGTCGAAGGACTTGAAGACGGACATCCCCCGCAGTCCCCGGCCGTCGCCCCAGTCGTCGCCCGTGGTGTACATGTAGTACGCCCCGTCGGGCGCCCGCACGATGCTGGGGTCGGCCGCGACGGGCTCGACGATCGGGTTCGCCGCGGCGGGTGGCGCCGGCGCGATCAGGAAGGCGAGCAGCGACATCGCGGCCGCGACGGATCCACGGCGGACGTGGCGTCGAGCCGCGTGGTGACCGCCCGCCTTCTTCCCCGTCTCGAACTTCCGCACGTCGCTCCCACCGTCGACTCACATGGAACGGGGCAAATGTATACGGATGTGACTGGTGTGGGAGTTGTGAAAGGCGCAAGCGGCCGGATCGAAACCGAACCGTGCCCTCGGACCGTACCGGAACCCCCTCCCATGGCCCCTACACCGGCGGCAGCAGCCGGTCCAGGAAACCGTTGCTGAACACCCGGTGCGGATCGTGCCGATCGAACGCCGCGCGCGCCGCGTCCCAGCCCTCGTCGGCGGACAGTCCGGTGCGGTACATCGCCGGGATCGTCTCGCCGAGGAACCGCGAATCCCGGTGCCCCCCCTGCTCGTCGAACGCCCAGCCCTTCGACCACTCGGACCGGAAGGCGGCGTAGTCACCGGAGTAGTGGTCGGCCATCCACTGCTCCATCTCCCGGAAGAACGCGGACTGCCCCGCGGTGCCGGGAATGGAGACGACGTTCATCCAGATGGCAGTGTCCCAGTCGGGCCGGTCGGGACGGGGACGCACGGCCGACAGATTCGGCGCTCCGGCCGAATCGACGAGCACCTCCGACTGGTCGTCGACGGTGCACAGTCGCACCTCGAACGGCATGTTGACCGGATACTGCCCGAGCGAGGCGTAGTGGGTCATCCGCTCGTGCAGCCAGGTGGTGAACTCGTGGACGACGCGGGCGATGTTCGCGCGCCGCGTGACGACCACCCCACCGCCGGCGATGACGCGCAGCGTGGTGGCCCGCAGGTAGAACAGCAGGTCCTTCGACCAGCCCCACAGGTCGGCGGTGCCGGTGGCGGCGAGACCGGCGGCGACGGCCCCGAACTGGCCGGCACCGAAGGCCGGGGTGGCAGCCTGCATCCCGCTCGCCACCCGGCCGAGAGGGGTGGTGACCTCCTCGGGGATGCTGTCGGAGAAGAAGTAGTTGTACGGGCCGTGCACCTCGCGCGCGGTCGGTGGCTTCTCGGGGCACACCGACCAGATCTTCAGCCACGGCGTCTCGGTGAAGGGGAACCAGATCGCCTCGACGCGGCCGGACTCCTCGACGAACCGCTCGAAGGTACGGCCCGGGGAACCGGGCGGGGCGAACAGTTCCTGCCACGGCACGTCGGTGAAACTCTGGCAGCGCAGCCGGTAGTTGGCCCCGGCCTGCAGGGTCACCGAGGTGACGAAGCTGCGGCCCAGGTGGGCGAGCAGGGGCGTGATCTCGGGTTCGGACCGACGGAACTCACGCAGTTCGTAGGCGCCGGCGGCGGCGTTCCACACGACGGCGGTGAGGGCGACGACGAGGTTCGACAGTGAGCCGAACGACTGGCCGGGGAGCGCACGCTCCCCGGCGGCCGGATAGGTGGCGCCGTGCGCGCCGATCGACAGCGCGCCCGCGATGGTGATGTCGCCGATCGCGGGGGCATTGGCCCAGCCGAGGCCGTGCTGTTCGAGCGCGGCGAGGATCGACTCGATGCTCGCACCCGCGCCGGCGGTGACGGTGGCGGGTGTTCCCGCGGGATCGACGGTGACGGCGTTCAGGTGCACCATCGTGTCGATCAGCACGATCTTCTCGACGCTCTCGCCGGGCACGACGGTCAGCGGGCTCCAGCTGTGCATGGTGCCGCGCGGCCGGACGCGGTAACCGTGGGCGCGGGCCCAGTCGGCGATGCGCACGACGTCGTGCGCATCGCGTGCGGTGGCGGTCCACACCGCGTCGAAGCGGATCGTCCGGGCCCAGTTCTCGAAGCGCTGCTGGGCCAGCGGGATGTCTGCGGGGAACTCCGGCGGTGCCGGAATGGTGGCGCGCGGATCGCCGGCCGGGACCGCACCGGCGGGGGTCCAGGCGAGGCCGGTCAGTGCGACGGCACCGGCGGCACCGGCGGCGCCGAGGAGGGCTCGTCGGCTGAGGGTCGTGGTCGAGGCGGGGTCGCCGTCCGTCCGGGCGTCGCGGGGGTCCACCGGGCTGGGCTCCGATCTGGGAGGAGGCAGAAACAGAGCAAAAATAGAACAAGTTCTCTTTCGATGCCAGTGGTTCCGTAATGCGCCGCCGAACCGGCTGAACGCCGCCGTCCACGACCGGAGCGAGGACGTAGGACCCTAGCCCCGCACCCGGTCACGGGCAGACAGTGGCAAGTGCCGTTGCACGGCGGCGACAGCGTGCCGTTGCACGGCGGCGACAGAGTGCCGTTGCACGGCGGCGTCAGAGCACCGCCGGCCGCCGGTGAACGGACAGGCCCGGAAGGGAACGCCATGACGTCCACCACGATCGATACCGGCATGTACACCTCGTCCAACCCACCGTGGCGCGAGGTGCGGGTCATCACGGCGCTGGCGAGGTATGGCGGGCTGACGTCGCTGTTCGTCTGGGACCATTTCCAGGAGTTCTTCCCGACCGCCCTGTGGGACAGGACCTTCACCCGCTTCAGCGACCAGGTGTCGAGTCCGCACGAGGTGTTCGACTACCAGACCCTGCTCGGGGCACTGGCGGCCCCTGCGGGGAGGATGCGGCTCGGGGTGGCAGTGAGCGAGCCGATCCGGCGCCACCCGGTGCTGCTCGCTCAGGCCGCCCTGACCCTGGCGCATCTGACCAAGCGCGCGCCGATCCTCGGCCTGGGCTGCGGGGAGCGGATGAACATCGACCCGTACGGGTTGTCGCAGGCCCACCCGGTCGACCGACTCGCCGAAGCCGTGCAGATCGTCCGCCGCTGCTTCGACTCGCACGGCCCGTTCGACTTCCACGGCACGCACTTCCACCTGGACGGGGCGGTGATGGACCTGCAGGCCCCACCCGGGCGCACCCCGGAGATCTGGATCGCCGCCCACGGACCTCGGATGCTGCAGTTGACCGGGCGCTACGGCGACGGGTGGCTGCCGATGACCATCGCACTGCGCACCCCGGACGAGTACGGGGCGAAACTGGCGCGCATCCGTACCGCCGCCACCGAGGCCGGTCGCGACCCCGACCGGATCGTGCCGGCGTTGGTGGCCTACATCCTCGTCGCCCCCACACAGAAGCGGGCGCAGGCGATGCTGCACAGCCGGATGATGCGGTACTGGACGCTGCTGTTCTCCGCCGAGCACTGGGCTGCGGCCGGCGCGGTACATCCCTTCGGGCCGGAGTTCCGCGGCTCGGTCGACGTGATCCCGGAACGCTACGACCGGGCCCGGTGGGAGGAGGCGCTCGCGGCGGTGCCCCCGGAGGTCACCGAATACGGATTCCTCGTCGGCACACCGGGCCGGATCACCGCGCGGTTGCGGGAGTTCGGGGAGGCCGGGCTGCGGCATGTGGTGCTCGTCCCCACGTCGGCCTACCTGTCGCTGCAGGACTGGGCGTACACAGTGCCCGCCGTGTATCGCATCGCCGCGTCGCTGCGCAGGTGAGCACCCTCGAGGACCTACACGCCGACGGCCTCCCGCAGGAGTTCCGGCGCGCCGTCGATCGACCACACCGCCATCGCGAACGCGGCGATCGTCAGCCCTGGACCGAGGATCGCCAGCTCGAAGGCGCCGCCGGCGCGGATGGCAAGGAACCCGGGCATCTTGATCTCCCACCAGCGCTCGCCGCGCCACGGCAGGAACGGCGCGAGGAACGGTATGCCCTCCTTGGTGACGGCGTCGCCCAGGCAGTGCGTCGCGCATCCCAGCGCCACTGCCACCCCGAGGCCCACCGAACCGACCTCTCCGGGGAACCAGTTCCACATGAGCACCGACAGCACCGCCGAGGTCGCGGTCACCACGAGCCAGCCGTTGCGCTTGGCCCATCCGTCCGCGAGCCCGCGCAGCGCCAGGCCGAGCGTGACGAACAGGACGGCGACGACCGCGACCCGGTCGAACCGGGCGACAAGCGTCGACACCCCCGCCCCCAGCAGGCCCGCGAACAGGGCCGTGTGCGTCAGCGTGCGATGCCCGCCGCGACGGCTGCGGTCGCGGCGGCCCTTGGTGAGCGTGTAGTAACCGAGCGAGAGGTTGTCGATGCCGCGCGCCGCGACCTGACTCACCGGCCCGAAGGACCGCGCCACCGTCGACTGGGGCGTGTCGAGATCCGGCAGGAGGGCCGAACCGGCGCAGACCGCGGCGAACGCGAACGTCTCGGCCGTGGATGTGGGCCCGCCCCACTCGCGGGGCAGCACGTCGGCGACGAGGAGGCCGACCAGCGCCCCGGACACCGCGTGGGTGGGACCCATGACCATCGCTGCAGGCACCTTTCGATCGAAGAACGAACCGATGCCAACGTAGCAATCACATCCGACACTTCAGTAACACAGGTGTTCGATCGCCCGGCGCACACGAAGGGCCACCCGCGGGAACGGGTGGCCCTCTCGCACTCGACGGCTCAGGCGAGCTGCGCCTGCCACATCCAGTGCGCCTGCTCGAGGCCGGCGGTCTGGGCGATGAGCAGGTCCTGCGTGACCGGGTCGGCCTCGTCCGTCGCCGCGATGCGCTCGCGCAAGCGTCCGATGACGGCCGCGAGGTTGTCGGTGATCGCCGCGACGACCTGCTCGTCCTTGGTCCAGCCCGCGCCGAAACCCGTGGTGCCGGAGTCCTGGGCGACGGTGGTGGCCCGTCCGTCCGGGCTGACGCCGATCGCCGTGAGGCGCTCCGCCACCTCGTCGGTGTAGGTGCGGGCGGCCGTGACGATCTCGTCCAGCGCAAGATGCAGGCTGCGGAACTGCGGGCCGACGACGTTCCAGTGCGCCTGCTTGGCGATCAGGCTCAGGTCGATCATGTCGACGAGGGTGCCCTGCAGAGCGTCCCCGGCGACCTTCTGCTGGTCCGGGCTCAACGTGCTGGTGATCGGTCCGGTCATGATCCGAGCTCCTATCCGTGTCGATGTGCCTCCCGGCGGCGACGGACGTCGCGCGCCGGCCGTGCTTCGGACATATCTCCCCCGCTTCAACGCTCGACGCGGTGACCGAGTTCCGCGCGGCCGCAGGCAACGAAGTGGATACGGGGCCCCTTCGGCCCGGAGTGTCCGTGGCAGCCGCGGCCGCGCGGGCGGATGATGGAGGAAGAATCCGTATCGAGGGAGGACAGAGTGATGCAGACGGTCATCGTGTGGATACTGGCCACCCTCCTCTACTGGTGGGGCATTCTCTGACGGGAGGTCAGGCCCGGCCCGCCCGCACGCCCTCCTCGACCTTCTTGCCGAGGTCGGCGTCGACGTTCGACCAGTATTCGAAGATCCGCTCGTACAACGCCGCCGCGGTCCCCCCGAGGATGTGGCCGACGATGTTGCCCACCAGCCGCTCACGGGCCGCGTCGTCGAGCACCTCGCGGACCAGCGTGCCGGCCTGACCGAAGTCGTCGTCCTCGGCATGCCGGACGTAGCCGGCCCGCACCGCCTCGGTGCCGAACTCCCACAAACCTTCGTCGCCGGCGGCCTGCGGGTCGGCGTGCGGGCCGCCGAAGCTGTTCGGCGCATACACCGGGGTGCCCGGGTCGTTGAACGAGTACCGCATGGCGCCGTCCTTGGAATACGAGTTCACCTCGTTCCTCGGCGCGTTGACCGGCAGCTGCGCGTGGTTCGCGCCGATGCGGTAGCGGTGCGCGTCGGCGTAGGAGAACACGCGGCCGAGCAGCATCTTGTCCGGCGACAGGCCGATGCCCGGCACGATGTTCGACGGCGCGAACGCGGCCTGCTCGATCTCGGCGAAGAAGTTGCGCGGATTGCGATTCAGCGTCCAGGTGCCGACCTCGATCAGCGGATAGTCGCGCTGCGACCACACCTTGGTCAGGTCGAACGGGTTGAAGCGATACCCCTCCGCCTCGGCCACCGGCATGATCTGCACCTTCAGCGTCCAGCTGGGGAACTCGCCCCGCTCGATCGCGTCGTGGAGGTCGGCGCGGTGGTAGTCGGGGTCGGTGCCGGCGAGGCGGTCGGCCTCGGCCTGGGTGAGGAATTCGATGCCCTGGTTCGTCTTGAAGTGGTACTTGACCCAGAACCGCTCTCCGGCGGCGTTGACCCACTGGTAGGTATGGGAGCCGAAACCGTCCATGTGGCGCCAGGTTCGGGGGATGCCCCGGTCACCCATCAGCCACGTCACCTGGTGGGCGCTCTCGGGTCGCAGCGTCCAGAAGTCCCACTGCATGGTGTGGTCGCGCAGACCCGAACCGGGTAGCCGCTTCTGGGAGTGGATGAAGTCGGGGAACTTGATCGGGTCCTTGACGAAGAACACCGGGGTGTTGTTGCCGACGAGGTCGTAGTTGCCGTCCTCGGTGTAGAACTTCACCGCGAAACCGCGCGGGTCGCGCCACGTGTCGGGGCTGCCCTGCTCCCCGGCGACCGTCGAGAAACGCACGAGGGATTCGGTTTTCGCGCCCGGCTGGAACAGCTTGGCCTTGGTGTAGGCACTGACGTCGCCCGTGACGACGAGTTCGCCGAACGCGCCGCCGCCCTTGGCGTGCACGACACGCTCCGGGACCCGTTCGCGGTTGAAGTGGGCGAGCTTCTCGATCAGGTAGTGGTCGTGCAGCAGTACCGGGCCCTGCGTTCCTGCGGTGAGCGATTCGTCGTCGCTCGCGACCGGAATGCCGACGTTGTTGGTGGTGGGGCAAGGATTCGTCACGGTGATCCTCCTCTGGAAGGGTGCACGCTCCGCGCCACGTCGCCGCGGTGCGGGTCGTAGTCGGAGTGGAGAAATGGTGCGGGACTAAGACTCTCGACAGTCGGAGCACAGTCCCCAGAACGTCACTTCGGCCTCGTCCACGACGTAGCCGTGGTCGTCCGAGGGTTCGAGGCACGGCGCCGCTCCGACGACGCACTCGATGTCGGTGACCGCGCCACAGCTGCGGCACACCAGGTGGTGGTGATTGTCGCCGATCCGGGTCTCGTACCGGGCCGGCGAACCCGCGGGTTCGATGCGGCGCAGGAGCCCGGCCCCGACGCACGCCTTGAGCACGTCGTACACCGCCTGCGTGGAGACGGAGCCGAGTTCGCTCCGCACCGCGGCCGCGATCTCGTCCGCATCGGAATGGGGGTGCGCGGCAACCGCACCGAGCACGGCAACACGCGGAGCGGTCACCCGCAGACCCACGGAGCGCAGTTGCGCCGGGGGGTCGAGGTGCTCATTCGCTCGTTGCATGACCCCAGTATGCCCCTTTTCTGGAATTAGTCAAGAAAAGACGGGCGGGATCGGTCCGCACACGATCGCCTGATTCCGCACAACGGACCCGCCGGCCGGGTCTACCCTGCTTCTCAGCCCACCGGAAGAGGTTCGCCATGCGCACCAACCCGATCTCTCGCGCCTCCGGGATCGCGATCGCGGCCGGCACCGCGCTCACCCTGCTGCTCGGCTGCTCCAGCGGATCCGACACGGAATCCGAGCCCTACTCCTACGGCCCCACCGTCGAGGTCGGCGACGGCACGGCCCGCACCTACGTCGAGCAGGGCGACGACGGTGCCCCCGCGGCGATCGGGGTCCGCTTCTCGGCGACGGCGCTCGACGGCCTCTCCGACGCCCTCGAGGTGCACACGCTCGAGTTCCCGGCCGAGGCGGACGAGACCGCGTTCGACCACCTGACCATGGACTGGAACCCGCACGGGCACGAACCGGTGGGACTGTTCGACCAGCCTCATTTCGACATCCATTTCTACATGATCGGCGCCGAGCAGATTTCCGAGATCGACCCGGCCGCACCCGGGTACGCCGACGCGGCGGCCAACATGCCCGAAGCCCGGTACATGCCGGCCGACTACGTGCCCGCCGGTCCGCCGGAGATGGCGCTCGTCCCGCAGATGGGGATGCACTGGGTCGACGGCACCCTGCCGATCGCGCCGGGACAGTACGACTTCACCCAGATCCTCATCGAGGGATCCTGGGACGGCGAATGGACCTTCATCGAGCCGATGCTCACCCGCGACTGGCTGCTCACCCGGCCCACGATCGACGAGCCGGTGAAACAGCCCGAGGCCTATCAGCAGAGCGCGTACTACCCCACCACCTACTCGGTGAGCTTCGACGACCAGGCGCAGGAGTACGTCGTCGAACTCGGTGGACTCACCATGCGAGAGGAGTCGTGACAGTGGTGCACCTTCGCACGTTCGCGGTGCTCGGAGTCGTCGGCGTGACGGCGACGGCGACGGCACTCGTCGTCGGTTCCGTGGCCGGAGCCCAGGGCTCCACGTCCGTCGACGGCCCGCCCCGCCCCGTCGGTAACGGATCGGCGCACACGTACGTCACCGTCGGACCCGACGACACCCCCACCGCGATCGGCGTCCGCCTCGATGCCGCCGCTCTCGAAGGCCTCACGAGCGGTCTGCTGCCCACCACCGAGGCCTACGTGCTCGACGTTCCCGACGGGGCGCCCGCGACGGTCGTCGACCATGTCACGCTGGACTGGAACTCTCACGGCCACAATCCGGAACACGGGTTCGACCAGCCGCACTTCGATGTGCACTTCTACCTCGTCGACACCGCGACGGTGGAGTCGATCAACCCGCTCGTCCCCGGGTATCTCGAGCGGGCGGCGAAGCTGCCGGACCCGAAGTACCTCCCGGAAGGCTACGCGCCGTCGGACCCCCAGCCGATTCTCGGCACCGTCCCCAACATGGGACTGCACTGGCTCGACACCGCCGAGCCGCACGGGCACTTCACCGAGACGGTCCTGCAGGGCTCGTGGGACGGCCGGCACGTCTTCATCGAGCCGATGATGACCCGGGACTGGCTGGCGTCCCGGCCCGACCTGCACGAGGAACTGCGGCAGCCGAGCGCGTATCAGCAGTCCGGCTACTACCCCACCACCTACTCGGTGACGTGGGACGACGCAGCCGGGCAGTACGTCGTCGAACTCGGTGGGCTCACGATGCGCGAGGCGTCGTGAGCCCACCGCAGGTTCCCTAGCGCACCGTCCGGGCCGGGCCGACGCTCATCCGGCCCGACGTGATGACGATGCCGTGGTGGGCCCCCGGCAGCAGCCACCGTCCCAGTGTCGGGCCCTGCGCCTCGACGCGGACGCGGGCATAGCGGAACCGTCCCCTCAGCCGTGCCGTGGCGCGGGCCTGGCTGCCGTCCGGTTCGGGCTGTGCGAACGCCAGTCCCCCGACGATCGGCAGTTCCGGACCGCGCGGGGTCGCGTCGGTGTCCACCTTCCATGTGTCGCCCGTGGCGGAGAACCGGCCGATGACGTCGCCGGTGAACGAGGCGAGCACCTTGGGCAGATGCCAGTGCTCGCGCCCGCCGTGCACGGACGCCTCGGAGTCCACGGCGATGAACGGCACGGCCATCGCCGGGATCAGTCCCGGGCGCAGGACGGGACTTGCGAGCACCTCGCGGTAGGGGCCGACGGGCGATTCGAGGTAGTCCACCACCATCGCGAGGGTGAACGGCAGGGTCCGGCCGCCGGGGCCGAACTGGGCCGCCCCGGGCGCGCTGCGGTGCCACCACAGGGCCGCGCGCGCCTGCGCCGACCACGGCGGCGGCGCGGACGTCGGCCAGTCGGTACGTTCGTCGGTGCTCTCAGGCACGCTCCACAACACGGGCGGCCTCCTCTCGTCGGACGGGATGGATCGGCAGGCGCAGCGCCGCGGGAGCCGACTCCGGCACGCTGGGCCGCACCGGCCGCACCGGAGTGACCGGCACGTAACCGGATCCGAGCGTCGGGCGTGGATCGGCGTCACCCTTGTTGGGCCACAACGCCATCGCCCGCTCGGCCTGCGCCGTGATGGTGAGCGACGGGTTCACGCCCAGGTTGGCGCTGACCACGGATCCGTCCACGACATGCAGGCCCTCGTGGCCGTAGGCGCGCAGGTAGGGATCGACGACACCGGACTCGGGCGAGTCCCCGATCACGCAGCCGCCGAGGAAGTGCGCGGTCATGGGAATATTGACCAGGTCCGCAACCGATCCGCCCGCGTCGCCGTCGATCTTGCCGGCGACCCGCCGGATGGCCTCGTGACCCACCGGAATCCACTCCGGCGGTGGCGCGCCGGGCCCGCGACGGCTCGTGAGCCGGCGTCCGAACGGCCCGCGCGTGCTCGCCAGTTCGAGGGAGTTGTCGTCGGTCTGCATGACCAGCGCGATCACGGTCCGCTCGGACCAGTGCCGCACCGACAGGGTGCGCAGGAACGCGGCGGGGTTGCGGGCCGCCACCGCGAGGAACTTCACCAGCCGCGGTGTCCGGCCCCCACCGTCGACCAGGAGGGCCTGCAACAGCCCGATGGCGTTGCTGCCCTTGCCGTACCGCACCGGTTCGATGTGGGTGTGGTCGTCCGGGTGGAAGGAGGCGGTGATCGCGATGCCGCGGGAGTAGTCCACGGTGCGGTCCTGCGCCGTCGCGGCGAGCACCGCTTCGGAGTTGGTGCGCACCACCGTGCCCAGTCGCGGCGACAACCTCGGCAGGGCACCGGTCTCGCGCATCGCGAGCAGCAGCCGCGACGTGCCGTAGGTGCCGGCGGCAAACACCACCTGGTCGGCGGTGAACACTGTGTGGCGCTTGCGGATCCGGTTCGTGCTGCGGGCACGGACCTCGTATCCCCCCTCGGCGCGCGGACGGATCTCGGTGACGGTGGTGAGCGGATGGATCGTCGCCCCGGCCTGCTCGGCAAGGTACAGATAGTTCTTGACGAGGGTGTTCTTCGCGCCCACCCGGCAACCCGTCATGCAGCCGCCGCACTCGGTGCAGCCGGTGCGCTCGGGCCCGGCGCCCCCGAAGAACGGGTCCGGCACCGTCTTCCCCGGTTCGCCGAAGAACACGCCGACCGGCGTGGTGGTGAACGTCTCGCCGACCCCCATCTCCTCGGCCACCGAGCGCATCACCTCGTCGGCGGGGGTCGTCAGCGGATTCGGGCGCACGCCGAGCATCCGAGCCGCCTGCTCGTAGTACGGTCCGAGCTCGGCCTGCCAGTCGGTGATGTGCCCCCACTGCGGGTCCTGGAAGAACCGGGCCGGCGGCCGGTAGAGGGTGTTGGCATAGTTGAGCGATCCCCCGCCGACGCCGGCACCCGCCATGACCAGGACGTCGGGCAGCAGGTGGATGCGCTGCACGCCGTAACAGCCCAGGGCCGGGGCCCACAGGTACTTGCGCAGTCGCCAGCTGGTCTTCGGCAGTTCGTCGTCGGCGAAGCGGCGGCCAGCCTCGAGAACGCCGACGCGGTAGCCCTTCTCGGTCGCGCGCAGCGCGGCGACGCTGCCGCCGAAGCCGGACCCGACGACCAGAACGTCGTAATGGGTCATGCCGCAATCCTTTCGGCGGCGGGACGGGTCACGTAGTTCTCGGGATCGAAGCGCTTGGTCCGGGCGCGGTACCGCCAGGTGAACGTCGGCCACATCACCGAGTTGCGCCCCTTGCGGTCGAGGTACCAGCTGTGGCAGCCGCCCGCGTTCCACACCGTGCCGGCGAGGGCGGGGTCGAGTTCGGCGTTGTAGTCGCGCTGCGCGCCGGCGGTCACCTCGACGGTGGCCAGTTCCCGGGACCGCATGGTGCGCAGGGCGTCCGCGATGTAGGCGGCCTGCGATTCGAGCATGTACACGATCGAGCTGTGGCCGAGGTTGGTGTTCGGCCCGTACATCAGGAAAAGGTTGGGGAAGCCGTGGACCGAGACGCCCAGGTAGGCGCTGGGGCTGCCGTTCCAGACCTCGGCCAGGGTGCGGCCGTCGTGTCCCCGGATGTGCCGGGCCACAGGCGGTTCGGTGACGGTGAAGCCGGTGCCGAAGATGACGGCGTCGACCTCGTACTCGTTGCCGGTCTCGTCGACGACACCCTTCTCGGTGACCGCGGTCAGCCCGGAGGCAACCACGGTGACGTCGGGCCGGGTGATCGCCGGGAACCAGTCGTTGGACAGCAGGATCCGCTTGCACATGATCCGGAACCCCGGGGTGAGCTTCGTCCGCAGCTCCGGATCCGGGACCTGCTTGTCGAGGACCGACAGCGCTCGGCGCTCGAACAACGGCACGAGCCACCGGCGCGCGAACGGCCGTGTCATCCCGACGACGTACGTTTCCTTCTGCCCGTAGACGGCCCCGCGAACGACCTTCTGCGCGAGCGGGAAACGCCGGTAGAGGGCGCGCACCGGACGCGCAATGGTGTGATCGTGCTTGGGCATGACCCACGAGGCGGTGCGCTGGAACAGCGTCAGGTGCCCGACGGTGCCGACGATGGCGGGGACGAACTGTATCGCGGAGGCGCCGGTGCCGATCACGGCGACGCGCTTGCCGCGCAGGTCGTAGCCGTGGTCCCACTCTGCCGAGTGGAACATCTTGCCGCGGAACATCTCCAGGCCCGGCACCTTCGGGAGGGTCGGGGTGGACAGCGCACCGGTCGCCGAGACCAGCACGTCGGCGGTGAGGTCGCCCCGCGACGTCGACACGATCCAGCGGGTGTTCTCGTCGTCCCACTGCGCGTTGCGCAGTTCGCACCCGAACATCGTCCGGTCGGTGACGCCCTGTTCCGTCGCGACCCGACGCAGGTAGGCGTAGATCTCCTCCTGGGTGCCGTGGGCCTTCGACCAGTCCGGTTCGGGCGCGAAGGAGAACGAGTACAGCGCGCTCGGCACGTCGCAGGCCGCGCCCGGGTAGGTGTTCACCCGCCAGGTGCCGCCGACGTCGTCGCCCCGCTCGATCACGAGGACGTCGGCGCGCGGGTGCTCACGCAGCAGCGTGGCCGCCATGCCGATGCCCCCGAAGCCGGCCCCCACGACGAGCGTGTGGACGTGCGGCGGGAGGGTCTCGATGCTCACTTCATCACCAGTTCCTTCCAGACCGGGAGCAGCCGCTCCCGGATCTCACGATCCGATTCGGGGGTACGCATCAGGGCGGCGACGGCGAGGCCGCGGGCCAGCTCGATGCTCAGGTCGATTCCGTCGGGGCCCATCCGGTCCCCCATGATCTCGAGGCAGCCGACCCGCAGCGCGTCGGAGACCTTGCGCTCGAGGGGGATCACCGCCTCGTGCAGGGTGGGATCGGTCCGGGCGGCCACCCACAGCTCGAGCGCGGCGTGGAACAACGGTCCGCGGAACGCGTCGGTGAGGACGTCGAGGCCACGCTCGGGGTCCGGGCTGGCCTCGAGGATCTCCGTGAGGCGCTTGTCGACGAGGTGCTCGACCGCGGCGACGACGAGCGATTCCTTGGTCGGGAAGTGATGCAGCTGCGCACCCCGGGATACCCCGGCCCGTTTGGCGATGACCTGGGTGGTGGTGCGCGCGTAGCCGAGTTCGACGAGCGAGTCGACGGCCGCGTCGAGGAGTTTCGCCCGGGTCACGGCGGTGCGCTCGGCCTGCGTGCGCCCCGTGCCCGTGGATGTGGTTCGAGTCACAAGAACGGACGGTAACAGCAAAACAACAAACAGTCCAGACTGCTTGCAAGTTTTTAGCCGAGACACATATCCCCAGCTGAGGGCACCGCCCACCCGGAAAGCAGATGGAATTCAACCGTTGACTATTTCAATCATTATTGGTCTACTGTGATCTGCGCGACAAACCATGAGGTCGCAGAAGGAGGACCGCCGTCTCCATGAGTGCCGTGTCGCTCGAACGCACCATCTACGAACCCGACCACGCCGCGTTCCGCGAAACCGCGCGACGCTTCGCCGAGCGCGAGGTCGCCCCCCACCTCGAGCAGTGGGCCGCGGCGGGCCGCGTCGATCGCGAGCTGTACCGGCAGGCCGGCAAGCTCGGCCTGCTCGGTGTCGCCGTGCCGGAACGGTTCGGCGGCGGGGGCATCGACGATTTCCGGTTCGGCGCCGTGCTCATCGAGGAACTCGCCCGCGTCGGCGCCCAGGCCGTCACCATGGGCTTGTCGGGATTCAACGACCTGGTCGCCCCGTACTTCACGGCCCTCGGCACCGAGGAGCAGAACCATCGCTGGCTCGCCCCCATGGTCGCCGGTGAGGC
>NZ_PCZU01000300.1:377-9815 GCF_002887785.1 Rhodococcus sp. ENV425 | reverse complement strand
GCGATCGCCATGACCGAACCCGGCGCCGGCAGCGACCTCGCCGCCGTCGCCACCACCGCGATTCCCGACGGCGACCACTTCGTGCTGAACGGCAGCAAGATCTTCATCTCCAACGGCCTGCTCGCCGACACGATCATCGTCGTCGCGAAGACCGATCCCGCCGCCGGGAAGAACGGGGTGAGCCTGCTCGTCGTCGAGGACGGCATGCCCGGGTTCACGAAGAACGGCCCGCTCGACAAGGTGGGCCTGTCCGCACAGGACACCGCCGAGCTGGTGTTCGACGACGTCCGCGTGCCCCGCGCCAACCTGCTCGGCGAGGAGAACCGGGGCTTCGGCTATCTGCGGCACAACCTGCCGCAGGAGCGGCTCAGCATCGCGGTGACCTCCATGGCCCTGATGACCCGCACGTTCGAGACGGCGCTGCGCTACGCCACCGACCGCACAGCGTTCGGGCAGCGCATCGCCGACTTCCAGGCCAACCGCTTCTACCTCGCCGAACTGGCCACCGAAATCGAGATCGCGCAGGTGTTCGTGGACCGTTGCATCCTCGACGCCGCCCACGGCCGGCTCGACGAGGTGACGGCGGCGATGGCCAAGTGGTGGGTCACCGAACTGCATCTGAAGGTGGTGCACCGGGCCGTGCAGCTGCACGGCGGCTACGGGTTCATGAAGGAGTACGACGTCGCCCGCGACTATCTGGACTCCCGGGCCGGGACCCTCTACGGCGGCACCACGGAAATCATGAAGGAGATCGTCGGTCGCCGGCTCACCCGGACGTAGTCGCTTCGGCCACAGACCATCCCGCATCCCAAGGCATCGAGGAGATCCCGTGCTCAATCAAGGTACCGGAACCTGGCCGCACCGACGCGCCCGGCAGGCCCCCGACGCGGTCGCGCTCGACTTCCGCGGCACCACCGTCACCTACCGCGAACTCGACGAGCGGGTCACCCGGCTCGCCCACGCCCTGCGCGCCCGGGGTATCGGCCCCGGAGACCGGGTCGCGCTGCTGTCCGCGAACCACCCCGCCTACCTCGAGGTGCTGTTCGCCGCCGGCCTGCTCGGGGCCGTGTTCGTGCCGCTCAACGCCCGGCTGACCACCCCCGAGGTGGAGTACTGCCTGGCCGACTCCGGCAGCGCCGTGCTGATCCATTCCGCCGCCCTCGCGGACGTCGCCGACGCGGCCGCCACCGCGGCCGGCACCGCCCGGCGCGTGGTCCTCGACGGGGCACCCGACGACCGGGCCGTCGGCTACGAGGAGATCATCGCGACCGCCCCCGCCGACCGTCTCGACGTCCCGGTCACGCACGACGACCCGTGCTTCATCATGTACACCTCCGGCACCACCGGCCGGCCCAAGGGCGTCGTCCTCACCCACGGCAACGTGGTGTTCGCGGTGATGAATCCGATCGTCGATCTCGACTTCCTCTCCGGCGAGGTGGCCCTGGTCGCCGCACCGCTCTTCCATACCGCCGCCTTGAACTTCGTCGCCCTGCCGACCCTGCTCAAGGGCGGCACCGTGATCGTCGAGGAGGGCTTCGAGCCCGGCCGCATCCTGCACCTGATCGAAACCAAGAGGGTCACGTACTCGTTCGGGGTGCCCACGATGCTCGACGCGATGAGCACCCACCCGAACTGGAACCGCACCGACCTGAGCTCGATCCGTCGCTGGATCGTCGCGGCCGCACCGGTACCGCCGCGGACCCTGCAGACCTACACCGCCCGTGGCGTCCGCCTCTGCCAGGGATACGGATTGACCGAGACCGGTCCGGGCGCGCTGATCCTCACGCCCAAGGACGCCGAGCGCAAGCTCGGCACCGCGGGCGCCCCGCACTTCTTCACCGACGTGCGCGTCGTCGACCCGGACGGCACCGAGGTCGCCCCCGGCGGACGCGGCGAGATCCAGATCTCGGGTCCGAATGTGATGCGGCGGTACTGGAATCGCCCCGACGCCACCGCCGAAGCCTTCACCGGCGACGGCTGGTTCCGCTCCGGCGACGTGGGGGTTCCCGACGAGGACGGCTTCGTCACGATCGTCGACCGGCTCAAGGACATGATCATCTCGGGTGGCGAGAACATCTACCCCGCCGAGGTGGAGGCCGCCATCCTCGACCTGCCCGGCGTCCTCGGCTGCGCCGTCTTCGGTGTGCCCGACGAGAAGTGGGGTGAGGTGGGCCGGGCCGCCGTCACCCTCGCCGACGGAGCCACCCTCACCGAGGACGAGCTGTTCGCCTTCCTCGGCGAGCGCCTCGCGAGGTACAAGATCCCCAAATCCCTTCTCGTTCTCGACGAGATCCCCCGCAACGCCACCGGAAAGATCCGCAAGGACAAGTTGCGCGAGCAGTACGCCCACTGACCCGACCGCCACGGCAGGAGCTCCCATGACCGTCACCGCATCCGCGGACATCACTGCGGCCCAGAGAAAGAAGGAAGTTCGACGCGTCGTGCTGTCGAGCTATCTGGGCAGCACCATCGAGTTCTACGACTTTCTGCTCTACGCGACCGCGGCAGCGATCGTCTTCGCACCCGTGTTCTTCTCGGACCTGTCCCCGCTCGCCGGGACCATCGCGTCGATGGGCACGTTCGCCGCGGGCTACCTGGCCCGTCCTTTCGGCGGCGTCGTCTTCGGGCACTTCGGCGACAGGTACGGCCGCAAGTCGATGCTGCTGATCTCCATGACGGTCATGGGCGTCGCGTCGTTCCTCATCGGCCTCGTCCCGCCGGCGTCGGCGATCGGATCCTGGGCCGCAATCATTCTCGTGCTGCTGCGCGTGTGCCAGGGTATCGCCGTGGGCGGTGAGTGGGGCGGCGCGGCGCTCATGTCCCTCGAGCACGTCGGCGGGCGGGGGCGCGGCTTCGCCGCCTCGTTCACCAACGCCGGCGCACCCACCGGTTCCCTGCTCGGCACCCTCGCCCTGGCGCTGGTGGCGCTGCTGCCCGAGGACGACTTCCTGTCGTGGGGCTGGCGCATCCCGTTCCTGCTGTCCGCGGTGATGCTGGCCGTCGGCCTGTTCGTCCGGGCCCGGGTGTCCGAGAGCCCGCTGTTCCGGGAGGCGATGGCCAAGCAGGCCGAGGTGGACGCCACCGCGGTCGACAGGCGGACCCCGCCGATCCTGAGCATCCTGCGCCGTCCGCGGAACCTGCTGCTCGTCGCCCTGGGGTGCATGGCCAGCTTCGGCATCCAGACCATGTTCACCACGTTCGCCATCGGGTACGCGTCCCATTCCGGGGTGACCCGATCGCAGGCGCTCCTGGCGTTCGCCGTCTGCCAGTTCGTCGCGATCTTCACCCTGCTCGGATTCGCCCGCCTCTCCGACCGCGTCGGCCGACGACCGGTGATGCTCTTCGGTCTCGGCGCGTTCGTCGTGCTGATCGTGCCGATCCTGGCACTGCTGTCGTCCGGCAACGTCGCCCTGGTGACGCTCGGGTTCGTGCTCGGCTTCGGCGTCTGCCAGTCCGCGACCTACGGTCCGATGGCGGCGTACATCGCCGAGCAGTTCGGCACCGCGGCCCGGTACACCGGCGCCTCGCTCGGCTACCAGGGCGCGACACTGCTCGGCGCGGGCTTCACGCCGGTGATCCTCGCGTCGCTGCAGGCGGCCGCCGGCGGCGGCACCGGCCTGGTCGCGGCGTTCATGATCGGGCTGGCAGTCCTGAGCGCGGTGTTCATCCTCCTGGCGAAGGAGAGCAAGGACCGCGACCTGAGCACGTACGAGCACTGAATCCTCGAACCGTGAAGGGCGCGCAGGGACTTCCCTGCGCGCCCTTCGTCGTTCAGCGCCGCAGTCGTTCAGCGCCGCATCGGCACGTGATCGATGCCGGCCTCGAGGTGGTTCGGACCGATGCGGGCGAGCGTCGCGGAACGGATGGTCCGCACTGAGCCCATCGCAGGGTCGCCGGCATATTCGGATGCGCCCCGCCGGCGCCGCGACCACAATCGTCGGGACGGAACCGACGAAGGAGACACAGCCGATGATGCAGCCACGTTCCCGGAACTTCGCGCAGGTCGACGTGTTCGCCGCCGAGCCGTACCGGGGAAACCCGGTCGCGGTCGTCCTCGACGGCGACGGCATCCCCGACGAGGCGATGGCGCAGTTCGCGGCGTGGACGAACCTGTCCGAGACCACGTTCGTTCTTCCCCCGACGACCCCCGAGGCCGACTACCGGCTGCGCATCTTCACCCCCGGCGCGGAGATCCCGTTCGCCGGCCATCCCACGCTCGGCTCGGCGCACGCGTGGCTCGAGGCCGGCGGCGTGCCGAAAACCCCGGGCCTTCTCGTCCAGGAATGCGGAGCCGGACTCGTCGAACTGCGCCACACCGACGAGTCGGCAGCGTTCCGCGCCCCCGAGCTGGTCCGTCGCGGCGACCTCGACGAGGACCACCTGGCCCGCATCGCCCGTGGCCTCGGGATCGCGCGCGAGCGGATCGTGGCCCACAACTGGGTCGACAACGGGCCCGGCTGGGCTGCGGTCCTGCTCGAGTCCGCGCAGGACGTGCTCGACCTCGAACCCGACGACCAGCACATGCGCGACCTGATGCTCGGTGTCGTCGGCCCCTACCCGCCGGGATCGCCGCAGCAGTTCGAGGTCCGCGCCTTCGCCGCGCCCGTCGGCGTCAAGGAGGACCCGGTGACGGGAAGCCTCAACGCCGGCCTGGCCCAGTGGCTGATCGGCGCCGGCATCGCGCCGGCCGACTACCGAGCGAGCCAGGGGACGCGCGTCGGCCGCTGCGGCATCGTGACCGTGCACTCGTCGGGCGACGAGGTGTGGATCGGCGGACACAGCACGACGTGCATCCGCGGGACCGTGCACCTGTAGGAGCCGGTCGTGAGCGGGGTCCGCCCCTCCGAACCCGGGGGTGGGCGACTACGCCGACAGCGCCCGGGCCAGATCGGCCGGAACCGGCATCGGGGTCGTCAGGCCGGCGGCGACCCGTCCGGTGTTGCCTTCGGGATACCGGCCG
Organism: Rhodococcus sp. ENV425; assembly: GCF_002887785.1. NCBI lineage: Bacteria > Bacillati > Actinomycetota > Actinomycetes > Mycobacteriales > Nocardiaceae > Rhodococcus > Rhodococcus sp. ENV425. The sequence goes on along the minus strand of NZ_PCZU01000300.1, from coordinate 4,855 downwards.
GTCATCGAACCGGGAGCAGCGACGACGATCCGCACGACCTGCCCGAGGGCCTCGCGGCGGTCACGGCAGCGCAGCGCCAGGGCGAGCATCGCGACGTGATTGCAGGTGTGCAACCACGGATCCGGCTGGGACAGGATGTGCGCCCGTTCGAGGTGGCGCCACCGTTGCTGCGGGTCGCCGGCAGTTTTCGACGCGGCCATCTCCCGTCGGTAGAGGTCCCGGGCGGCGGTACCGATGCGCGGCATGACCGATCCTTTCGGTGAACGTTGTCGAGCGCGAGTTGTCAGCAGCATTCCTCGGTCTCGGCCGCCGAGCAAGAACGGGCCGCCACGGGTCGATCGTTCACACACGTCCGTGGCCGGAATTCCCGCTCCCCCTCTGCGCAACGAGTGATCCGAGGACGGTCAGGACTGTAGTGACCGCAGCGCGGGTGCGGCCCACGTGGTCGTCTTCGTCGTCGCTCTCGCAGCGACGGCCCTCGTCCTCACCCTTCTCGCCGTGACGAAGGGCGGCCGGCATCCCTGTCGCCGCAGGCGCCACTAGGATCGGCGATCAGGTGCCGCTCACAGCAGTCGAGGACGGGTGATGGAAACTCTCGCACGCTACGTGGAACTGTTCGTGCCGATGCTCTGGCTCGGGATGGTGCTCGCCATCTCCTTCCTCGAAGCACCCCTGAAGTTCCGGGCGCCGGGAATCACCATCCCCCTCGGACTCGGTATCGGTCGCCTGGTGTTCCGGGCGCTCAACACGGTGGAGGGGGTCCTCGCCCTCGTGCTGATCGCGGCGTGCCTGGTCTCGTCGCCCGGCACGACCGGGTGGATCCTGCTCCTCGTGACGGTGGCCGTGCTTGCGGTCCAGGTGGCGGTGATCCGCCCGCCGCTGACGCGCCGCTCGAACCGCATCCTCGCGGGGGAGGACGCACCCCGCTCGAAGGTGCACTACGCCTATGTGGCGCTCGAGATCGTCAAGGTCGCACTGCTGATCGCGCTGGCGATCGTGCTGGCGCGCACGTTCGTCTGACGCCGCCCCGGGCTCGCTGGTCCGCCCGAACAGCGCGCGTCCTCGGCGCGGTGCACCCTCGCCCGGTGGGCGGGGCCGGCCCCTCGTCGTCACCTCGGTTCGTGTCGGCTCACCCGGCGGGCCGCTCCTCGGTCGGCGACGTCGTGGCGCCACCCGGGGTCTCGGAGGGCTCCGCCGACTTGCGGGTCTCGTCGGCCACCGGCCGTCCGGCACCCCCGGTGCTCGCCTCTCCCCTGTCGTCCGGCGCGGGACGGACATCCCCGCGCTCCGTCCGCCCCTCGTAGGGCGGGACGGCCGCGTCCGCATCCCCGACCGTCGTGGTGTGCCCGGGTCGGTGCGACCCCGCGTCGCCGGGGTCGACGGAGATCATCTCGTCGTCCTCGAACGCGCCGGCGGGGCGGTCCGCGGGCCCTCCTCCGGGGCCGGTGGAGCCCATGTCGCGCGAGCCGGGGGCACCCCGCTCCGACTGCGGCTCCTCTTGCCTTCCGGTTCCGTCGTTCATCGCTTCTCCTCGGGGATTCGAGCATTCCGACGAATGGACCCCCTCGCTCCATCCGAGCACGCGGCGCCGCGTTTGTCGACAGTCGATCTCGCCGGGGAGACGGCAGGACGCCCCACTGCGGACCGCGCCGCACGAAGGTCCCGGCGGAACGGGACGAACCGGCCCGACGGCCGAAAGCCTGTTCAGTTGTTCAGGTGGGCAGCTAGAATCGCGTCGACGCATCCTCACGCCTCGGAGGTTCTTCCGATGGACGTCGTAGCCATGCACATGAGCGACGGTCTGCTCGACGCGCGGACCTCGCTCGCGTTCTTCGTCGTCGCCGCGCTCGGCCTCGCGGTGGCGCTCCGCAGGGCCCGCTCCGAGCTCGACGAGCGCATCGCTCCCCTGGCCGGCCTCGTCGCGGCCTTCGTCTTCGCCCTGCAGATGATCAACTTTCCGGTCCTGCCGGGGGTGAGCGGGCACGTACTCGGCGGCGCGCTCGCCGCCGTCCTGGTCGGTCCCGCGACCGCCGCCCTGTGCCTGACGGTCGTGCTGGTCGTGCAGTCACTGCTCTTCGCCGACGGCGGTCTCACCGCCCTCGGCGCCAACGTCACCAACATGGCCCTGCTCGGCGTGCTCGCCGGGTACGGCACGGCCGTGGCGCTGCGTCCGCTGCTGCGCCGGTACCCGTGCGGACCGGCCCTCGGCGTGATCTCTTTTGCCGCAGCGCTGGTCGCGACGGTCGCCGCGGCGACCGGGTTCCTGGTCGAGTACGCGGTCGGCGGCACCGCCGGGTCCGCCGGCACCGTCGCTGCGTTCCTGCTCGGCACCCACGTTCTCGTCGGCGCCGGTGAGGGACTCGTCACCGCCGTCACCGTCGTCGCGGTGGCACGGGCGCGGCCCGACATCGTCCATCTGCTCCGCCCGCTGCGGCCGCCGACCCGGGCACCGGCATGACGCGCCGGCGTCTCCTGATCCTGTTCGCGGTGGCGGCGTTCCTGTGCGCGGGGATGCTTTCGTACCTTGCCGATTCGAGCCCCGACGGCCTCGAGGCCGCGACCGCGCGGGGGTGTGCCGTGGTCGAAGTCGACGGTAGCGCCACGGTCACCGGGGAGTGCCTGGCGGGTGAGGCCACCGATCATCCGTGGGACGCGGGTCCGCTGGCCGGTTACACGGTCGGCGGCCACACCGGATCCACCGGCGTGGCCGGGGTTCTCGGCGTCGCCGCGACCTCGGCGGTGGCCGCCGCGCTGTTCCGTCTCCTCGTCCGTCGACGGGGCGCATCCGGGAACAGGACTCCGGGAGCGCGGCCGTGACCACCGCGCTGCGGGGCGGGCCTGCACGCGCGACGACTGCTGTGCACCGCCTGCCCACCGAGGTGAAGATCGTCGCCGCAACGGCATTCGTCTTCGTCGTGGTCGCCACTCCGCGCGAGGCGATGTGGGCCTTCGCCCTCCATTTCGCGGTCGTCGCGGCGATCTGCGCACTCGCCGGGATCCGCTGCGCCTGGCTGGCGCCGCGCATGTCGATCGAGGCTCCGTTCGTCGCGCTCGCCGTCCTGCTCCCGTTCGCCGAGGCCGGCGACCGGGTCGACGTCCTGGGGTTCTCCCTGTCGGTTCCGGGCCTGTACGCGGCGTGGGGCATCCTCGTCAAGGGCACCCTCGGGGTGCTCGTCTCCCTCGTCCTCGCGGCCACCACCCCGGCCCAGGACCTGCCCGCCGGCCTGGCCCGCCTCCGGGTTCCGGCACTGCTCACGACGGTGGCGGTGCTCATGCTGCGCTATCTCGAACTGCTTGCCGCCGAGGCGAACCGAATGCACCGTGCCCGGATCTCCCGCGGCGACGACCCACGCACCCTCCACCGCATCGGAGCGACGGCCCGGGGAATCGGGGGGCTGTTCGTCCGCGCCTACGAGCGCGGTGAGCGGGTGCATCTGGCCATGCTCTCCCGCGGATTCACCGGTGCCGTCCCGGCCTTCGGTCCTCCCGCCACCGCGATGGCCTGGGCTGCGGGCCTGCTGCCGGCCGCCGTCGCCGGTGCCGTCTGCGCCGCCGCCTGGGTGACGGCATGACCGCGGAGCCGGCCGTGCTGCTGACGGGGGTACGGCACGTCCACCCCGACGGGCACTGCGCCCTCGACGGCATCGACCTCGCCGTCACCGCCGGTGAGCGGGTCGCGGTCCTCGGCCCGAACGGCGCCGGCAAGACCACCCTGATGCTGCACCTGAACGGCGTACTGGCGCCGTCGTCCGGGACCGTCCGGATCGGCGGGCTGCCGGTCGCGCGGAACACCCTGCGTGAGATCCGGCGACGGGTCGGACTGGTGTTCCAGGATCCCGACGACCAGTTGTTCATGCCGACCGTCGCACAGGACGTGGCGTTCGGGCCCGCCAACTTCGGCGTTCCCGCAACCGAACTCGACGCCCGGGTCCGCGAGGCCCTCGAGGCGGTCGGCATGACCGAGCACGCCGGCCGCAACACCGCGCGTCTGTCCGCGGGTCAGCGTCGACGGGTCGCCCTCGCCACCGTGCTGGCGTGCCGGCCCGACGTTCTGGTCCTGGACGAGCCGTCCACCGACCTCGATCCCGTCGCCCGCCGGGAACTGGCCGAGGTCCTCCTCGGCATCGACGCCACCCTGCTGCTGGTCACCCACGACCTGCCGTACGCCGCGCAGGTGTGCAGCCGGGCCGTGATCGTGAGCGACGGACGACTCGTCGCGGACGGTCCGATCACCGCCCTGCTCGCCGACGCCGACCTGCTCGCCGCGAACCGGCTGGAACTGCCGTGGGGATTCACCCTGCCGGAGACCGACCCGCGCTGAGCGCCGTCACCCCGCGGCGAGCCGGCCGTTGGTGCGGTCGAGCTGCCGCACCGTCGCGGCCTCCAGCCGGCCCACCTCCTCCTCCTCGAGCCGGTCGCACAGGAAATCCCAGTGCAGCGCAACATGTTCGCCGAGCCGCAGTCCCGGCACGAACACA
>NZ_PCZU01000300.1:0-320 GCF_002887785.1 Rhodococcus sp. ENV425 | reverse complement strand
ACTCGAGCCGGCGGCTGCGCACCGTCGCCGTGTCGGGTCCGACGGCGACGACGGTGCCCCAGCGGATCCGGCAGGAATCGAGAACCTGTACCGGCTGGGGCATCCCGGTGGTCAGCAGTCGCGACCACGGGTACACCCCCAGCACGTGGAACGCGTGCGTCGGGGCCGCCTCGGCAAGCAGTTCGGGTGTCAGGTGGGTCCAGTAGTGCCCCGCCTGCGTGCCCAGCCGCTCGAGCAGCCGGGTCCCGAACTCCACCGGATCGATCCGGTCCGTCAAGGCGTTGCCGGTCCAGTAGGCGCGCACCACCTCTGCGTCGAGG
>NZ_PCZU01000054.1:10677-17028 GCF_002887785.1 Rhodococcus sp. ENV425 | reverse complement strand
CCGACGAGAAGCCGCGCGCCGAGGAGAAGACCGAGGAGAAGGCCGAGCCGTCCGACGGCGGTCGGCGCGAGCGCGGTCAGCGCGACGGCCAGCGCGACCAGCGCGACGGCCAGCGCGACCAGCGCGACCAGGGGGAACGCCGCCGCGAGGACCGTGGTCAGGGCCCCCGTCAGGACGGCCGCGACGGCCGGGGTGGCGAGGACGACGAGGACGGCCGCGGGCGCCGCGGGCGCCGCTTCCGTGAGCGTCGTCGCGGACGTGACCGCGGCGAGGCCGGCGGTGACACACGCGAGCCCGAGATCCGCGAGGACGACGTCCTGCAGCCGGTCGCCGGCATCCTCGACGTCCTGGACAACTACGCGTTCGTCCGGACCTCCGGGTACCTGGCCGGCCCCAACGACGTGTACGTCTCGATGAACATGGTGCGCAAGAACGGCCTGCGCCGGGGCGACGCCATCACCGGTGCGGTCCGCGTGCCGCGCGAGGGGGAGCAGGGCAACCAGCGCCAGAAGTTCAACCCGCTGGTCCGGCTCGACACGGTCAACGGCGGCGACGTCGAGGCCGCCAAGCGCCGCCCGGAGTTCAACAAGCTCACCCCGCTGTACCCGAACCAGCGGCTGCGGCTCGAGACCACCCCGAACATCCTGACCACCCGCGTGATCGACCTGATCATGCCGATCGGCAAGGGCCAGCGTGCCCTGATCGTCTCGCCGCCTAAGGCCGGCAAGACGACGGTGATGCAGGACATCGCGAACGCGATCACGACCAACAACCCCGAGTGCTACCTCATGGTCGTGCTGGTGGACGAGCGGCCCGAAGAGGTCACCGACATGCAGCGCTCGGTCAAGGGCGAGGTCATCGCCTCGACCTTCGACCGGCCGCCGTCGGACCACACGTCGGTCGCCGAGCTTGCGATCGAGCGGGCCAAGCGGCTCGTCGAGCAGGGCCGCGACGTGGTCGTCCTGCTCGACTCGATCACGCGCCTCGGCCGCGCGTACAACAACTCGTCGCCGGCGTCGGGCCGCATCCTCTCCGGTGGTGTCGACTCGACCGCCCTGTACCCGCCGAAGCGGTTCCTGGGCGCGGCTCGCAACATCGAGAACGGCGGCTCGCTCACCATCATCGCCACGGCCATGGTGGAGACGGGTTCGACGGGCGACACGGTGATCTTCGAGGAGTTCAAGGGCACCGGCAACGCCGAGCTCAAGCTCGACCGCAAGATCGCCGAGCGGCGCGTGTTCCCGGCGGTGGACGTCAACCCCTCCGGTACGCGCAAGGACGAGTTGCTGATGAGCCCCGACGAGTTCGCGGTGGTGCACAAACTGCGCCGCGTGCTCTCCGGTCTGGACTCGCACCAGGCCATCGATCTGCTCATCGACCGGCTCAAGAAGAGCAAGAGCAACATCGAGTTCCTCCTGCAGGTCTCGAAGACGGCACCGGGAGCGCTCGACGACTGATCGCCGCGGCAGCGGCGCCGCATGCCCGGGGGCGGAATTTCTTCCCCCGGGCATGCGTTTGGCATAATCGAACAGCTCAGTCCGGTCCCGGTTCACGTCTCCGATCCGCGGAGGCGACCCGGCGGCCACGAAAGGGACACCATGAAGGCAGGAATCCACCCGAACTACGTGACGACCACCGTCGTCTGCGGTTGCGGGAACACGTTCGAGACGCGCAGCACCGCAGAGTCGGGACGGATCACCGTCGAGGTCTGCTCGCAGTGCCACCCGTTCTACACGGGCAAGCAGAAGATCCTCGACACCGGCGGACGCGTCGCCCGCTTCGAGGCCCGCTACGGCAAGCGCGACACCAAGAAGGCTGCTGCCGACAAGTAGCTGTCTCGCCGACGCCCGGTTCTGTCTCAGCCACAGACCGGGCGTCGGCCTTTTTCCATCCCGATCCGGGCGCGGCACGGATCGGCACGACGGACGAGTGGAGCGAATCACATGGCGGGGCAGACCAAGCCGTCGGCCATCGACGACATCCTGGCCGAACACGCCGGTCTCGAGCAGCAGCTGTCCGATCCGGCGCTGCACAACGACCCGGCGACGGCCCGCAAGGTCGGCAAGCGGTTCGCCGAGCTCGCTCCCGTCATGGCCACCTACACCAAGCTGCGGGCCGCGCGCGACGATCTCGAGGCCGCGCGTGAGCTCGCCGCGGACGACGCCGCCTTCGCGACCGAGATTCCCGCCCTCGAGGAGCGGGTGAGCGAACTCGACAAGGCCCTCACCGACCTGCTCGCCCCGCGCGATCCGCACGACGGCGACGACGTGGTGCTCGAGGTCAAGTCGGGGGAGGGCGGTGAGGAGTCCGCGCTGTTCGCCGCCGACCTCGCCCGCATGTACATCCGGTACGCCGAGCGCGCCGGCTGGCGCGTGGAGGTCCTCGGCGCGACCATCTCCGACCTCGGCGGTTACAAGGACGCGACGCTGTCGATCAAGTCGAAGAGCGATGTGCGCGACGGCGTCTGGTCGCGCCTGAAGTTCGAGGGGGGCGTGCACCGCGTCCAGCGTGTCCCCGTCACCGAGTCCCAGGGCCGGGTGCACACCTCGGCGGCCGGCGTGTTCATCTACCCCGAGCCGGACGAGGTGGAGGAGGTCCAGATCGACGAGTCGGACCTGCGCATCGACGTGTACCGCTCCTCCGGCAAGGGTGGTCAGGGCGTCAACACCACCGACTCGGCGGTGCGCATCACGCACCTGCCCACCGGCATCGTCGTCACGTGCCAGAACGAGCGGTCCCAGCTGCAGAACAAGGCACGGGCGATGCAGGTGCTCGCCGCGCGGCTGCAGGCCGCGGCGGAGGAGGCCGCCGAGGCGGAGGCCTCCGCGGGCCGGGCCAGCCAGGTGCGCACGGTGGACCGCTCCGAGCGCATCCGCACCTACAACTTTCCCGAGAACCGGATCACCGATCACCGCATCGGCTTCAAGGCCCACAACCTCGACGGTGTGCTCGACGGCGACATGGACGCCCTGCTCGACGCCCTGGGCAAGGCCGACCGGGAGGCCCGGCTCGCCGCGGAGTGACGCCGTGAGCCGGGCCCCGGGCGGCTACTGCGCGGTCTCGCCGGGTTCGTCGCCCGGATCGTCGTCCCCGGGCACCTGCGAGATGTCGATGCCGGGAAGCAGGAAGCAGCTCTCGCCCTTCGCGTTCTGATGCGGTCCCCACACGGCGGACACGACGGTGCCCGGCCCGGTGTTCAGCAGCGCGACCGGGACGTCGCTGCTCTGCGGTGTCGCGGTCAACGAGGCGCCCCCCGTCTGCCAGGTGGCCGTGTTGACCCAGCCCACCTGACCGTTCTGCGCCTTCTGCTCGCCGACGGCGAAGAACAGCCGACCCTCCTCGAGGGCGTCGCTGTCCGTCTCGGTCACGCTGTGGATCGGCGCGACGTAGCTGCAGAGCAGCGGCGTGGGTTGGACGTCGATCGGCGATGCGGAGGCAAGTCCGGGCGCTGCGAGGCTGCCGGCGGCTCCGAGCGCGACGACGGCCGCTGCCCGAACCGCGAATCCCGACTTCGTCACAGGAAGATCCTTCCGAAGTTCCGTAGTGCTGCCTGACACGGACGATCTCGATCATGCCGCAGACCGGATGCGTGACCTGTCCGTTTCCGTGTGGTGACCGGCATGGCAGTCTGTACGCCGTGACTCGTCAACCCCTGCGCCTGGCGATCCTCGAAGCGGTGTCGGTGCTCGAGGAAGCCGGTGTCCCCAGCCCGCGTGTGGACGCCGAGCTGCTCGCCGCGCATCTGCTCGGCATCGAGCGCACCCGTCTCGGGCTCGTGCCGCTCGTCGACCCCGCCATGGTCGACGCGTACCGCGCGATGATCGCGCAGCGTGCCAAGCGGATCCCGCTGCAGTACATCACCGGCAGCACGGGGATGGGGGAGATCGACATCGAGGTCGGCCCCGGCGTCTTCGTCCCGCGGCCCGAGACCGAGCTGCTGCTGGCCTGGGCCCTGGCGTACCTGGAAGGACTCCAGGAGCATCCGCCGGTGGTGCTCGACCTGTGCACCGGCTCGGGCGCCCTCGCGCTGGCCGTTGCGCACGCCCGGCCCGACGCGGTCGTCCACGCCGTCGAACTCGAGCCCCACGCCCTGGCCTGGGCGCGGCGGAACGCGGAACGCTGCGCGGCGGCGGGGGACACGCCGATCCTCCTGCATCAGGGCGACGTGACGGACCGCAACCTGCTCACCTCGCTCGAGGGCCGGGTCGACATCGTGGTGTCGAATCCGCCCTACATTCCCGAGGGCACCGACCTCCCGCCCGAGGTGATCGAGCACGACCCGCACTCGGCGCTGTTCGGCGGTCCCGACGGGCTGTCGGTGATCAAGCCGATGGTGTCGAACATTGCCCGCTGGCTGCGGATCGGCGGTGCCGTCGGCGTCGAGCACGACGACACGAACGGTGCCCAGGTCGCGGAGCTGTTCGCGCAGCGCCGCGTGTTCGGTGACGTGACCGAGCACCCCGATCTGGCGGGCCGGCCGCGGTTCGTCGTCGCCCGCCGGGTGCCGACCGACGTGGAGGCGCGGCGCGGCGGATCCCAGGGCGGGACGGGTGTGTGATGCCGGACACGTTCGCGGCAGTGGAAGGATGAACCCGTGAGCACCGTCTACGACTGCAGTCGCCCCGATTCCCGCGCCGCCGGTCTGACCGCCGCCAAGGGTGCGCTCAAGGCCGGACGGCTCGTCGTCGTGCCCACGGACACGGTGTACGGGATCGCGGCGGATGCCTTCGACAGCGATGCGGTGACCAGTCTGCTGCGCGCCAAGGGCCGGGGCCGGGACATGCCGGTGCCGGTGCTGGTCGGCTCGTGGAACACGATCGACGGCCTGGTGAACACCGTTCGTCCGCAGGCGCGGGAACTCATCCGTGCCTTCTGGCCCGGCGGTCTCAGTCTCGTTGTGCACCAAGCGCCCTCGCTCGCATGGGACCTGGGGGACACGCGCGGCACCGTGATGCTGCGCATGCCGTTGCACCCCGTTGTGCTCGAGTTGCTGCGCGAGGTGGGCCCGCTGGCCGTGTCGAGCGCGAACGTCTCCGGCCGTCCGCCGGCCACCACGGTGGACGAGGCGCGCACCCAGCTCGGCGGGTCGGCGAGCGTGTACCTCGACGGCGGACCGGCCGAACACGCCGTCGCCTCCACCATCGTCGACCTGACCGCCGACCGGCCCCGCGTGCTGCGCGAGGGCGCCGTGGCGGTCGAGGACATCGCGGAGGTGCTGGGCGAGGACCCGGCGCAGCTGCGTGCCGGCGGGGAGTGACGGCGGGGACCGGGCGAAGTGACTGCCGCCGACACGGCATCCCTGGTGCTGGCCCAGTCGGGCCGCGGCGCCGGCGTGCCCATCCGTGAGCTGCTGCTCGTGCTCCTCACCGCCGCGGTCGTCACCTTCCTCTCGACCGGGGCCGTGCGGATCGCCGCGATCCGGTTCGGTGCCGTCGCGGTGCCCCGGGACCGCGACGTGCACGTCCAGCCGACGCCACGGCTCGGCGGCGTCGGCATGTACATCGGGCTGGTGGCGGGCCTGCTGTTCGCCCAGCAGCTGCCGGCGCTGACCAGAGGCTTCGAGTACACCCCCGACATGGGTGCGGCGCTGGTGTCGGGCACCATCATCGTGATCGTCGGGATCATCGACGACCGTTGGGGACTCGACGCCCTGACCAAGTTCGTCGGGCAGGTCACGGCGGCGGGCGTGCTCGTCGTGATGGGCGTGAGCTGGATCGTCATCTACGAGCCGTTCGGCGGCAGCACCCTCATCCTCGACCAGTTGCAGGCGGGGCTGTTCACCGTGCTGGTCGCGGTGGTGATGATCAACGCGATGAACTTCGTCGACGGCCTCGACGGGCTCGCGGCCGGCCTGGGACTGATCGCAGCCGTCGCGATCTGTGCGTTCTCCGTCGGGCTGTTGCACGACCAGGGCGGCGACGTCAGCGCGTATCCGCCCGCCCTGATCGCCGCGGCCCTCGCCGGCGCCTGCCTCGGCTTCCTGCCGCACAACTTCCAACCGGCCCGGATCTTCATGGGCGACTCCGGATCGATGCTGATCGGCCTGATGCTGGCGGCGACCTCGACGAGCGCGTCGGGACGCATCCCCCTGGCCGCCTACGGCACCCGCGACCTGCTCGGCCTGCTCTCCCCGCTGATCCTCGTCGGGGCTGTCATGTTCATCCCCATTCTCGACCTGCTGCTGGCGATCGTCCGGCGCACCCGGGCCGGGGTCAGCCCCTTCAGTCCCGACAAGATGCACCTGCATCACCGGTTGCTGCAGATCGGGCACTCGCACCGCCGGGTGGTGCTGCTGATCTACCTGTGGGTCGGGGTGCTCGCGTTCGGGGCCGTCGGCTCCTCCCTGCTCGA
>NZ_PCZU01000054.1:2902-10647 GCF_002887785.1 Rhodococcus sp. ENV425 | reverse complement strand
CTCGTGGCGGGCGGACTGGTGTTCGCGCTGGTCGTCACGGCGGTGCCGTCGCTGCGTCACGAGGACGCCGACCGTCCCCGGCGACGCTGGGGCCGGCGCCGGGTCCGTTAGGCTTGATTCCCGTGACCTCCCCGGATCGGCCCCTGCCCGCCCTGCCCGACTCTTCCGCGCCGATGCGCGCCGCCGTCCGCTATGGCGTGCTCGGACTGATCGCACTGACGGTCGTCGCGACGGTGATCGGCGGCCTCGTCGCCGGCCTGCCGGGCGTGTGGGGCGCGCTGATCGGCGCGGCCGTGGGAGGGGGGTTCATTCTCTTCACCGCTCTCGGCGTGCTGCTCACCGCCCGGCTCCCGGCGACGACGGCGGGCGCGGTGCTGCTGGGCACCTGGCTGCTCAAGTTGATCCTCGCGATCGTGGTGATGATGCTGCTCAAGCCGCTCGATTTCTACGACAAGGGTGCGCTGGTGCTCACCATCGTCTTCGCGCTGCTCATCGTCCTGGGGGCCGAGACCTACGGTGTGCTGTCGCAGCGGGCGCTGTACGTGGAGCCTGCCGGTAGCGCTGAGCAGGGGAACAACGACGAGCGGTAGTACCGCCGTTGTCAATGACCTGGCGGTACGGGCACCCGCCTACACAACGTCGTAGAAGTGTTGATAAGGTCGTCCCAAGCGAGTGCGACTGCCTGCGATTCCGGAGGAGTCGAGTGCGGTTGTGCCCTCGCAGGCGGTCGTGTTCGAATGGCCGCCGAGTCGACGAGAGTCGCCGACACCGACAGACGCTGGCCCCGATCGGGAGCCGACAGCAGCTGGCGAATACGCGAGCCGACCTGGTCGACTTGTTGGATCGTCAATGTCCGATCGAACCGCAGACGGCAATGCCTGCGGCCGACTACGGGAGAGAGCGCTGAGCGTCACCACCTTGGCTGCCGGAGAATTCCACGCGCCGTCACTAGCCGATTTCTTCCCCCCAGCAGTTCTGTTCGAAGGCACCCCCTTCGAAATGGACCGCCTGATGCTCATCCGCGTCGTCGTGGCCGTGCTCGTGGCGCTGTTCTTCGCGCTCGCGATGCGCAGCCCGAAGATTGTGCCCCGCGGTGTGCAGAACGTCGCCGAGATCATGATCGACTTCGTGCGGATCAACATCGCCGAGGACATCCTCGGCAAGCAGCAGGGCCGCCGATTCCTTCCGGTGCTCGTGACCATTTTCTTCCTCGTGGTCGGTCTCAACCTGACGTCGGTCATCCCGTTCCTGAACATCTCGTCGAACGCGCGCATCGGTATGCCGATCGTGCTGGCCGCGCTGGCCTACGTCGTCTTCAACTACGTGGGCATCAAGAAGTACGGGTTCTTCCGCTACGTCAAGAGCAGCATCGTCGTCCCGAACCTGCCCCCCGCGCTGCACGTGCTGGTCATTCCGATCGAGTTCATCTCGACGTTCCTGCTGCGCCCGTTCACGCTCACCATCCGTCTCATGGCGAACATGCTGGCCGGCCACATCATGCTGGTGCTGTTCTTCAGCGCAACCCAGTTCTTCTTCTTCAGCTCCGAAGGCGCGATGAAGATCTTCGGCATCGGCTCGCTGATCGGTGGCGTCGCGTTCACCTTCTTCGAGCTGCTGGTGATCGTCCTGCAGGCGTACATCTTCTCGCTGTTGACGGCGGTGTACATCGACCTGGCGCTGCACGCCGAAGAGCACTAGCGCGCCGACCGGCACTACCCACACAACACACAGACTGACTCGGTTGCCGATCCCCGGGGCCGAGCCACAAGAAAGGGAATGGAACACCAATGAGCGTTGCGCTTCAGGCAGTTGACGTCCTCGCCCAGACGGAGAGCACCATCAGCGGTCTCGGTGCGGTCGGCTACGGCCTCGCGGCCATCGGCCCCGGCATCGGCATCGGCATCGTCGTCGGCAAGGCGATCGAGGGCATGGCCCGCCAGCCCGAGATGGCCGGCCAGCTGCGCACCACCATGTTCCTCGGTATCGCGTTCACCGAGGCCCTGGCGCTGATCGGTATCGTCGCCGGCTTCATCTTCTGATCTGACGACCATGGCTGACAGCATCCTGTTGCTCGCGGCGGAGGCGGAGGACCAAAATCCTCTGCTCCCCGCGACGTATGACATCGTCTGGTCGCTGGTCGCCCTGATCATCGTCGGGCTCGTCTTCTGGAAGTACGTGCTTCCGCTGTTCCAGAAGGTGCTCGACGAGCGTTCGGAGCTGATCGAAGGCGGCATCAAGAAGGCCGAGGAAGCTCAGGCCGAGGCAAAGGCCGCGCTCGAGCAGTACCGCGCGCAGCTCGCCGAGGCCCGCACCGAGGCGGCGCAGATCCGCGAGGAGGCCCGTGCCCAGGGCCAGCAGATCATCGCGGACATGAAGGCCCAGGCCCAGGAGGAGAGCGACCGCATCGTCGCTGCCGGTCACAACCAGCTGCAGGCCCAGCGCCAGCAGATCGTGACCGAGCTGCGCGGCGATCTCGGACGCACCGCCGTGGATCTGGCCGAGAAGGTCATCGGGGAGTCCCTCTCCGACGACGTCAAGCGTGCCGGCTCGATCGACCGCTTCCTCAGCGAGCTCGACTCCCTCAGCGCTGACTCTGCATCCCGAAAGTGAGCACCATGTACGCAGCAAGCCGTGAGGCACTCGCTCAGACGCGTTCCGCGCTGCAGGGCGCGTTGGCGTCGAGCACCGCATCCGCTGCCGCGGGTGCCGCAACTGCAGCTGCGGCGCAGGCCGGCTCCGAGCTGTTCTCGGTGGTCGAGGTGCTCGACGATCAGCGCACCCTGCGGAGTGCGCTGGCCGACGCCTCGGCCCCGGCAGCCGGTCGGCAGGCACTGGCCGAGCGGGTCTTCGGGAGCAAGGTCTCGCCCGTCACCCTCGCGACCCTGAAGGCGGCGGCCGGGCAGGACTGGTCGACCCAGTCCGACCTGACCAACTCCCTCGTTCAGCTGGGCCGCGAAGCCCTCCTGTCGGCGGCGGCGGACCAGAACCAGCTCGACACCGTCGAGGACGAGCTGTTCCGGCTCGGTCGCATCGTGGCCGGCAACGCCGAACTCGAACAGGCCCTCTCCGATCGCACCAAGCCGCTGGCGGCCAAGCGGGAGTTCCTCTCGCGTCTGCTCTACGGCAAGTCCACGGCGATCACCGAGGCCCTGGCCGTGCAGGCCGTCGGACGGCTGAAGGACAAGGCCCCGGCCGACGCGTTCGACGCACTGTCGAACCTCGCCGCCACCCAGCGGGACCGCGCCGTCGCCCACGTGCGCAGCGCGGCACCTCTCAGCGCGGCGCAGGCCGAACGGCTCACCGGTATCCTGACCAGAACGTACGGGAAACCGGTCACGGTGCACGTCGAGGTGGTTCCCGAGCTTCTCAGTGGATTGGTCGTCCGGGTGGGCGACGAGGTCATCGACGGCACCGCCGCGGGTCGACTCGCCGCAGTGCGCAAGAGCCTCACGTAGTCCACTACCGAACACACACACATAGCGATCTTTTCGAAGACCAGATACCGAGAGCAGGAAGAACATGGCGGAGCTGACGATCTCCTCCGACGAGATCCGTAGCGCGATCGACAACTACACCGCGAGCTACTCCCCGGAGGCCTCCCGCGAGGAGGTCGGCGTGGTCGCCGACACCAGTGACGGCATCGCGCACATCAGCGGTCTGCCGTCGGCGATGGCCAACGAGCTGCTGGAGTTCCCCGGCGGTGTGCTGGGCGTGGCCCTGAACCTCGACGCCACCGAGATCGGTGCCGTCATCCTCGGCGACTACCAGGACCTCGAAGAGGGCCAGGAAGTCAAGCGGACCGGCGACGTTCTGTCGGTGCCGGTCGGCGACGGCTACCTCGGCCGCGTCGTGAACCCCCTGGGCCAGCCGATCGACGGCCTCGGCGACATCGAGGCGACCGAGAACCGGGCCCTCGAGCTGCAGGCCGCGACCGTGCTGCAGCGCCAGCCGGTCGAGGAGCCGCTGCAGACCGGCATCAAGGCCATCGACGCGATGACCCCGATCGGCCGCGGCCAGCGCCAGCTGGTCATCGGCGACCGCAAGACGGGCAAGACCGCCGTCTGCGTCGACGCGATCCTGAACCAGAAGGCCAACTGGGCCTCCGGCGACCCGAAGCAGCAGGTCCGCTGCATCTACGTCGCGATCGGCCAGAAGGGCTCCACCATCGCGGGCGTCAAGGCCGCCCTCGAGGAGCACGGCGCGATGGAGTACACCACCATCGTCGCGGCCCCCGCCTCCGACTCCGCCGGCTTCAAGTGGCTCGCCCCTTACACCGGCTCGGCCATCGGCCAGCACTGGATGTACCAGGGCAAGCACGTGCTCATCGTGTTCGACGACCTGACCAAGCAGGCCGAGGCGTACCGCGCGATCTCCCTGCTGCTGCGCCGCCCGCCGGGACGTGAGGCCTACCCGGGCGACGTGTTCTACCTGCACTCCCGTCTGCTGGAGCGCTCGGCCAAGCTGTCCGACGAGCTCGGTGGCGGTTCGCTGACGGCCCTGCCGATCATCGAGACCAAGGCCAACGACGTCTCGGCCTACATCCCGACCAACGTCATCTCCATCACCGACGGCCAGGTCTTCCTCGAGTCCGACCTGTTCAACAAGGGCATCCGCCCCGCCATCAACGTCGGTATCTCGGTGTCCCGAGTCGGTGGCGCCGCGCAGACCAAGGGCATGAAGAAGGTGTCCGGCTCGCTGCGTCTGGAGCTCGCGCAGTTCCGTGAGCTCGAGGCCTTCGCCGCCTTCGCCTCCGACCTCGACGCGGCCTCGAAGGCGCAGCTCGAGCGTGGCCAGCGTCTGGTCGAGCTCCTCAAGCAGGACCAGTACTCCCCGGTCGCCGTCGAGGACCAGATCGTGTCGATCTACCTCGCGGGTGAGGGCGTCTACGACTCGGTTCCCGTCGGCGACGTGCGCCGCTTCGAGGCCGAGCTGCTCGAGGACCTGCACCACAGCGCCTCGGGCGTCTACGAGCAGATCGCCGGCGGCAAGGCGCTGACCGACGACTCCGCGTCCGCGCTGCTCGCCGCGACCAACAAGTTCAAGGAGGGCTTCATCGCCTCCGACGGAACCCGCGTCGTGAACGAGGCCGAGGCCGAGGCCCTGGGCGCCGACGAGGTCGAGCAGGAGCAGGTTTCCGTCAAGCGCACCACTGTTCGCAAGTGAGCGTGGAGACCATGACCCAGCGTCCTGTGAAGGGAGTGTGATCGACGAATGGCAAGCCTGCGCGAGCTCCGCTCGCGGATCAAGTCGGTCAACTCGACCAAGAAGATCACCAAGGCGCAGGAGCTGATCGCGACGTCGCGGATCACGAAGGCTCAGGCCCGAGTGGCAGCGTCCAAGCCGTACGCCGAGGAGATCACCAAGGTGCTCTCCGAACTGGCGAGCGCGTCCGCGTCGCTGGATCACCCCCTGCTCAACGAACGGCCCAACCCGAGGCGTGCCGCAGTCCTGGTTGTCACCAGTGACCGTGGCATGGCCGGCGGCTACAACGCCAACGTCCTCAAGGAGGCCGAGGAGCTGCGGCAGCTGCTGGTCAGCGAGGGCAAGGAGCCGGTGTTCTACGTGCTCGGTGCCAAGGGCCTGAGCTACTACACCTTCCGCGGCCGGCAGGTTGCGGGGGCGTGGACCGGCTTCTCGCAGGAGCCGCGCTACACGGATGCGGCCAAGGCGAGTCGTCACCTGGTGGAACTGTTCATGGCCGGGTCCGGCAACGAGGTGCCCGCGCCGAACGGTGAGGGCACGATCGAGGGCGTCGACGAACTGCACATCGTCTACACCCGCTTCGTCTCGATGCTGACCCAGACCCCCGAGGTGCGCCGGATGGCGCCGCTCGAGGTGACCGTCACCGAGGACGAGATCGACCTCGGCGAGGACATGCTCACCGACGGCCGGCACGTCGGCAGCAACGGCGGGCCCCGGCCCGGCTACAACTTCGAGCCGGAGGCCTCGACGCTGCTCGCGGCGCTGCTGCCGAAGTACATCAGCACCCGCATCTTCGCGTCGCTGCTCGATGCCGCGGCATCGGAGTCGGCTGCTCGGCGTACCGCCATGAAGGCGGCCACCGACAATGCCACGGAACTGGTGAACACCCTCAGCCGTCAGGCCAACCAGGCCCGCCAGGCGCAGATCACCCAGGAAATCAGCGAGATCGTCGGCGGTGCCAACGCGCTCGCCTCGAGTGCAGGAAGTGACTAAGCACATGACCGCAGCAGTAACCGATAACTACGGGGCGGGGGCGGCCTCGGCCACCGCCGGCCGCGTCGTTCGGGTCATCGGCCCCGTCGTGGACGTCGAGTTCCCGCGTGGTGCCGTTCCCGCTCTGTTCAACGCCCTGCACGCAGAGGTCACTCTGCCGTCCGTGGCGAAGACCCTGACCTTCGAGGTCGCGCAGCACCTGGGTGACAACCTGGTGCGCACGATCTCCATGCAGCCCACCGACGGCCTGGTGCGCGGCACCACGGTCGTCGACACGGGCCGTCCGATCTCCGTGCCGGTCGGCGACGTCGTCAAGGGCCACGTGTTCAACGCCCTCGGTGACTGCCTCGACGCCCCGGGCACCGGGCGCGATGGCGAGCAGTGGGGCATCCACCGCAAGCCGCCGGCCTTCGACCAGCTCGAGGGCAAGACCGAGATCCTCGAGACCGGCATCAAGGTCATCGACCTGCTGACCCCGTACGTCAAGGGCGGCAAGATCGGTCTGTTCGGTGGTGCCGGTGTCGGCAAGACCGTTCTGATCCAGGAGATGATCACCCGTATCGCGCGTGAGTTCTCCGGCACGTCGGTGTTCGCCGGCGTCGGCGAGCGCACCCGTGAGGGCACCGACCTCCACCTCGAGATGGAGGAGATGGGCGTCCTCCAGGACACCGCCCTCGTCTTCGGCCAGATGGACGAGCCGCCGGGAACGCGTATGCGCGTCGCCCTGTCCGCGCTGACCATGGCGGAGTACTTCCGCGATATTCAGGGCCAGGACGTGCTGCTGTTCATCGACAACATCTTCCGGTTCACCCAGGCCGGTTCCGAGGTGTCGACCCTGCTCGGTCGTATGCCGTCGGCCGTCGGTTACCAGCCGACGCTGGCCGACGAGATGGGTGAGCTCCAGGAGCGGATCACCTCGACCCGTGGCCGCTCGATCACCTCGCTGCAGGCGATCTACGTCCCCGCCGACGACTACACCGACCCGGCGCCGGCCACGACGTTCGCGCACCTCGATGCGACCACCGAGCTCTCGCGTCCGATCTCGCAGATGGGTATCTACCCCGCTGTGGATCCGCTGACGTCGACCTCGCGCATCCTCGAGCCGGGCATCGTCGGTGCCGAGCACTTCCGCGTCGCCAACGAGGTGAAGCGGATCCTGCAGAAGTACAAGGAGCTGCAGGACATCATCGCCATCCTCGGTATGGACGAGCTCTCCGAGGAGGACAAGGTCCTCGTCGGCCGCGCCCGTCGTCTGCAGAAGTTCCTCGGCCAGAACTTCATCGTGGCCGAGAAGTTCACCGGCGAGCCCGGCTCCGTGGTGCCGCTGCGCGACACCATCGAGGCATTCGACCGCGTCACCAAGGGTGAGTTCGACCACCTGCCCGAGCAGGCGTTCAACAGCTGCGGTGGACTCGACGACGTCGAGGCCGCTGCCAAGAAGATCGCCGGGAAGTAGTCCGCGATGGCTGAAATGACCGTGGACCTCGTTGCCGTCGAGGAGCGCCTGTGGTCGGGCACCGCCCGGCTGGTCAGCGCCCAGACGACCGAGG
>NZ_PCZU01000054.1:0-2878 GCF_002887785.1 Rhodococcus sp. ENV425 | reverse complement strand
AGATCGGTGTCATGCCGGGCCACGAGCCGGTCCTGGGCCAGCTCGTGGAGGGCGGCGTCGTCTCCATCACGACCGCCGACGGCGAGCGCGTCGTCGCGGCCGTGCACGGCGGCTTCCTCTCGGTGACCGCCACGACGGTGACGATCCTCGCCGAGGCCGCGGAGCTGACGGAGAACATCGACGTCGAGTCCGCGCGCGCCGTGCTGAGCGAAAGCCGGGACGAGGCCGAGATCGCCGCGGCGCGGGGCCGGCTCCGGGCCGTCGAGCGGGCCTGACCGGACACGAGAAGCCGCGACGGAGCCGACGAGCAGTGTCAGTTGGAATGATTGTTCTCATCGTTCTGGTGATACTGCTCGCGGCTGCCGTCGCGGCTTTTCTCTATCGCCTCGTCACCCTGCGGGGCGGCGGCACCGCCGCGATCCTGCGGCGGCTGCCCAACGGCGCCGGCGCCGGGTGGCGGCACGGCGTCATCCGTTACGGCGAGCGCACGCTCGTCTTCTACAAGCTCTCCAGTCTGCGCCCGGGCCCGGACTCGCGGCTCGCCCGGCAGGGAGTCGAGGTGCGCAGCCGTCGCGCGCCCGAGGGCAGTGAGCACGACATCATGACCGAGGACATCGTGATCCTCGAAATCCAGGACGGCGCAAACAACTTCGAGATCGCCCTCGACAGCGGTGCACTCACCGCCTTCCTGTCCTGGCTCGAATCCCGGCCTTCGGACCGATCCCTGCGCGGCCGGCCGAACTGACGTCCGGCCGACCGGGTCCTCACGCGCCCGCGCCCGGCTTCCAGAGCACGTCACCGTCCGGGTTCGCGACACGACCGAGGATGAAGAGCAGATCCGACAGCCGGTTGAGGTACTTCGCCGGCAGCACGTTCGTATCGTCCGGGTGGGCGGCTACCGCCGCCCAGGCGGAGCGCTCCGCCCGCCGTGCCACCGTACGGGCCGTGTGCAGCAGGGCCGCCAGCGCGGTGCCGCCGGGGAGAATGAAGGAATCGAGCGGCGCCAGTTCCTCGTTGAACTCGTCGCACCAGCGCTCGAGCCGATCGATGTACCCCTGCGTGATCCGCAGCGGCGGATACTTCGGCTCCGGCACCACCGGCGTCGACAGGTCGGCTCCGGCGTCGAACAGGTCGTTCTGGATCTGGCGCAGGACCGGCACCATCCGTTCCGGTACGTCGCCCACAGCCAGCGCCACGCCGAGCGCCGCATTCGTCTCGTCGCAGTCCGCGTAGGCGATCAGTCTCGGGTCGTTCTTCGACACCCTGGAGAAGTCGCTGAGGCCCGTCGTACCGTCGTCGCCGGTGCGGGTGTAGATCCGTGTGAGATGGACAGCCATGCAGGTCACGGTACCGCTCCCGTATTCCCGCAGTGTGGTCGATAGGCTGTGGCGTTGTGAGTGATCGCTTTCTTGTCTCCGGTGGTAACCGGCTTGTCGGTGAGGTTGTCGTCGGGGGCGCCAAGAACAGCGTGCTCAAGCTGATGGCAGCCGCCCTGTTGGCGGAGGGGACGAGCGTCATCACCAACTGCCCGGACATCCTCGACGTGCCGCTGATGGCCGAGGTTCTCCGCGGACTCGGATGCGACGTGGAGCTCGAGGGTGACGAGGTACGCATCACGACCCCCGCACAGCCGAAGTACCAGGCAGACTTCGCCGCCGTCCGGCAATTCCGTGCGTCGGTGTGTGTTCTCGGACCGCTGGTGGCTCGGTGCCGCAAGGCCGTCGTCGCGCTGCCGGGCGGCGATGCGATCGGCTCACGGCCGCTCGATATGCATCAGACGGGGCTCCGCCTGCTGGGGGCGCACAGCACGATCGAGCACGGCTGTGTGGTGGCCGAGGCCGACGACCTGCACGGCAACGCGATCCGCCTGGCCTTCCCGTCGGTGGGGGCCACCGAGAACATCCTGATGGCCGCCGTTCTCGCGAACGGAGAGACCACGATCGACAACGCGGCTCGGGAGCCGGAGATCGTCGACCTGTGCACCATGCTGGTCCAGATGGGTGCCCGCATCTCCGGGGCCGGCACCTCGACGCTGACGATCACGGGCGTCTCCCGGCTCGAACCCACCACCCACCGCGTCATCGGGGATCGCATCGTCGCGGCGACGTGGGGGATCGCGGCGGCGATGACGCGCGGCGACGTCCGCGTGCGCGGCGTCAACCCGAAGCACCTGAGCCTCGTGCTCGACAAGCTCCGTGCCGCCGGCGCGGAGGTGACGCCCGAAGTGGACGGCTTTCGGGTTGTTCAGCACGACCGTCCCCGGGCGGTCAACTTCGCGACGCTGCCGTATCCCGGCTTTCCGACCGACCTCCAGCCCATGGCGATCGGGCTCGCCGCGGTCGCCGACGGCACGTCGATGATCACGGAGAACGTCTTCGAGGCGCGGTTCCGGTTCGTCGAGGAGATGATCCGGCTCGGCGCCGATGCGCGCACCGACGGGCACCATGCCGTGGTCCGCGGTGTCGAGGAGCTGTCGAGCGCGCCGGTGTGGTCGTCGGACATCCGTGCCGGTGCCGGACTGGTCCTGGCCGGGCTGTGTGCGGACGGCGTCACCGAGGTACACGACGTCTACCACATCGACCGGGGCTACCCGAGATTCGTGGAGATCATCGAGGAGCTCGGTGGCGTCATCGAGCGGGTCGACTCCGACTCCTGATGCGGTGCGCCGAAAGAGACTGTGCCCCAGTCGCTTTCGGCTAGCACCACCCGGAGGACGCCACGGCCGGGCCGAATGTGCCGCGCATCACGGTGGATGGATAGCGCGGAGGCGGGGCCGGGGGCGGCCCGCGAACTGGGAAAACAGTGCCGCATCGGAGCTTGACCAGCGGATTTGGCGCACGGTTGTTCCTCACGTAACTTATTCCAGGTCAGAGCGACA
>NZ_PCZU01000299.1:1851-15276 GCF_002887785.1 Rhodococcus sp. ENV425 | reverse complement strand
GCGGCGGGGGCCTTCGCGGCCTCGGCAGCGGCGAGCACGTCCTGCTTGCGGATGCGGCCGCCGACACCGGTACCGGACACCGTCGACAGGTCGACGCCGTGCTCGGCGGCGAGCTTGCGGACGAGGGGCGTCACGTACGGCGTGGCTCCACCCGAGGTCTCCTCGGCCGCGGGGACCGGAGCGGGGGCCGGAGCGGCCTGCTTCACCGGCTCGGGGGCGGGCTGCTTCACCGGCTCGGGGGCCGCCTGCTTCGCCGGCTCGGGCTTCGGTTCCGCCTTCGGCTCGGGCTTCGGTTCCGGCTTCGGCTCGGGCTTCGACGGTGCCGCGGCCGGGGTTCCCGATCCGATCACCGCGAGCTGCCCACCGACCTCGACGGTGTCGTCCTCCTGGGCGTTGATCTCGAGGAGCACACCGGCAACCGGGGACGGGATCTCCGTGTCGACCTTGTCGGTGGACACCTCCAGCAGGGGTTCGTCGACCGCGACCTCGTCACCGACGGACTTCAGCCACCGGGTGACGGTGCCCTCGGTCACGGACTCGCCGAGCGCCGGCATGGTGACCGGGGTGCCCTCGGCGGCGCCGGCGTCGGAACCGGACGGAGCCGGAGCGGGCTCGGGTTCCGGCTCGGGCTCGGGGGTGGGCTGCTCCTCGGGTGCCGCCTCCTCGGCCGGGGCGGCAGAAGGGGTGGTGGACGATCCCGCGTCGTCGGCGGAGTCACCGATCACCGCCAGCTCGCCGCCGATCTCGACCGTCTCGTCCTCTTGGGCGACGATCTTCACCAGCACACCGGCCGCGGGCGAGGGGATCTCGGTGTCGACCTTGTCCGTGGAAACTTCGAGCAGCGGCTCGTCGACTTCGACCGTGTCTCCTTCCTGCTTGAGCCATCGCGTGACAGTTCCCTCGGTGACGCTCTCACCAAGCGCTGGCATCTGGACGGAGAAGGCCATGTCTGTTGACTCCTCGACGGTTGTGTTCGGGTGTGTTGAGTTGTGCCGACCGATGGTCGCGGACCATTGTGTGGTCGCAGACCATTGTGCTCGAGGCCACGGTCTCGTGCGGTGTCTTGCGGTGTTCGATTGAGACCACACCCGATGCCGGGTATGACCTCGACCATCCTTGCACTGATCCAATCGCGGCGTTCGACGAGGGTTGGGTCACGCGCGCCCGCGCGTCCCTGCCGCCCGGCAGGGACGCGCCGGACGGATCAGCCGTTGGCCGCGATGTCCTCGATGACGGCGAACAGCGTGCGCACCGGCACACCGGTGCCGCCCTTGCCGACATAGCCGAACGGGCTTCCGGTGTTGAAAGCCGGCCCGGCCACGTCGATGTGGGCCCACTGCACGCCCTCGGCCACGAACTCCTTCAGATACAGGCCGGCGGCGAGCATCCCGCCCCACCGGTGCGGCGTGACGTTGGCCAGATCGGCCACCCGGGAGTTCAGGTCCGCGCGCAGCTCGGCCGGCAGCGGCATCGCCCACCCGTTCTCGCCCACCTCCTGCGAGAGCCGTGCGACACGGTCCCGGAACTCGTCGGTGCCCATGACGCCCGGCGTCCGCGTCCCCAGGGCGACCATCTGCGCGCCCGTGAGCGTCGCGGTGTCGATCAGGTAGTCGGGCTCGTCCTCGCAGGCACGGACGATGGCGTCGGCAAGGATGAGACGACCCTCGGCGTCGGTGTTGATCACCTCGACGGTGGTGCCGCCGTACTGGGTGAGCACGTCGCCGGGACGCTGTGCCGTCGCGGACGGCATGTTCTCGGCCATCGGCACCGTCGCGGTCACGTCTGCCGCCACCCCGAGCTTCGCGGCGAGCACGACCGTCGCGACCACCGCCGCGGCCCCGCCCATGTCGGACGTCATGTTCTCCATCCCGGCGGCCGGCTTGATGGAGATGCCGCCGGTGTCGAACGTGATGCCCTTGCCCACGAGCGCCACCTTCGGGGCCTTGCGCTTCTTGGCGGAGTAGCTCAGCCGCACGAGCCGCGGCGGGCGCGACGACCCCTTGCCGACCCCGACGATGCCGCCGTAGCCCTGCTGCTCGAGCGCCTTCTCGTCCAGAACCTCGACCCGCAGCCCGGCGGCGGCGCCGAGCGCCTGCGCGCGGTCGGCGAACTCGGCCGGGAACAGGTGGCTCGGCGGGGTGTTGACGAACTCGCGGGCGGTGGCGACCGCCTCGGCGACGGCCGTCGCCCGGGCCAGCGCGGCCTTGACCTCGCGGGCGCGCGGCGACGCGACGAGCAGCTCGATCCGGGCGGGGGGCTGCGCGTCGCCGGAGTTCGACTTCGCGGTGCGGAACTCGGTGAACGTGTACGCGCCGAGCGCGAAGCCCTCCGCGGCGGCGCCGAGATCCACGGCGGACAGGGTCGTCGCGACCACGGAGGCGCCGGCGAGGGCGCGCGCCGCAGCGCCGGCGGAGCGGCGCACCTGTTCGGCGTCGATCTTGCCGGCGGCGCCGAGCCCGACGGCGAGCACGCTGGTGACCGGCAGGGCGGCGGGCGCGGGGATCCGCGTGACCTCCTCGGCCTTGCCCTTGGCGCCGACGGACTGCAGGGCGTCGAGCAGCCCGCCGAGGACGTCCTCGTCGACCAGTCCGTCGCCGAGCAGGGCCTCGGGATCGTCGTCGCCTGCGGTCAGGCCGATGACGAGGACGTCCGCGCGCTTGGAAACGCTTCCGGCGAGAACGAGTTCGGGCAGGGTGGGCGAAAGGGCACTCACGGGCGTCTCCTAGGGGGAAGGGGGTCGTGGCACCGATGCTAATGATCCCGGGGGGTGGGATAGCGTGGGGCGCATGAGCGACCAGTCACTGCTGCAGGGCCCGATCCACGCCGTCCACACCGAACTCGGTGCGACCTTCGCGGCCTTCGGTGGCTGGCAGATGCCGGTCTCGTACGCCGGCACCGTCGCCGAGCACACCGCCGTGCGCGAGAACGTGGGCCTGTTCGACGTCAGCCATCTGGGCAAGGCCCTCGTCGCCGGTCCGGGCGCGGCCGACTACGTCAATTCGACGCTCACCAACGACCTGCGCAAGATCGGCCCGGGCAAGGCCCAGTACACCCTCTGCTGTACCGAGTCCGGGGGTGTCACCGACGACCTGATCGTCTACTACGTCTCCGACGAGGAGCTGTTCCTCGTGCCGAACGCCGCGAACACCGCCGCGGTCGTCGCCGTCCTCGCCGCGAACGCGCCCGAGGGCGTGACGGTGACGAACCAGCACCGCGACCACGGCGTCTTCGCCGTGCAGGGACCGACCTCCGAAGCTGTCCTGCAGGGGCTGGGGCTGCCCACCGACCTCGGCTACATGAGCTTCGTGGACGCGCAGTGGAACGGCGTGCCGGTCCGCGTGTGCCGCACCGGCTACACCGGTGAGCGCGGCTTCGAACTGGTGCCGCGCTGGGCCGACGCCGAGGCGCTGTTCCGGGCGCTGGCCGACGCCGTGCGTGCCGCCGGCGGTCAGGTTGCCGGGCTCGGGGCCCGCGACACTCTGCGCACCGAGATGGGCTACCCGCTGCACGGGCACGAGCTGTCGGAGGCGATCTCGCCCCTGCAGGCCCGCTGCGGCTGGGCGGTGGGCTGGAGCAAGCCGGCGTTCCGGGGACGTGCGGCGCTCGTCGCGGAGAAGGAGTCCGGTCCCGCGCGACGGCTGTGGGGGCTGGAGGCGCTCGACCGTGGCGTGCTGCGGCCGGACCTGAAGGTGCTGCGCGACGGAAACACGGTGGGGGAGACCACGTCCGGCACGTTCTCCCCGACGCTCAAGGTCGGTATCGCGCTGGCGCTCCTCGATACGGCGGCGGGCCTGGCCGCCGGTGACGAGGTCGCGGTCGACGTCCGGGGACGCGCCCTGCGCGCCCGGTTGGTCGTCCCACCGTTCGTCCCCGACCACACCAAGTAGGGCGGCGCGGGCGGTTCGATAGGATCAACGGTCATGACCGGTGTCCTCGAATTCGCCCACGTTCCGCACCCCTCGCCCGCCTCCGCGGAGCGGCGTGGAGAGATATTGGCGGATCCGGGGTTCGGCCGGTACTTCACCGATCACATGGTCACGATCGACTACACCGAGGGCCGCGGCTGGCACGACGCCACCGTCCAGCCGTACGGCCCGATGCAGCTCGACCCGGCCGCGATGGTGCTGCACTACGGGCAGGCGATCTTCGAGGGTCTGAAGGTCTACCGGCAGCCCGACGGCAGCATCGCGGCCTTCCGCGTGTACTCCAACGCCGAACGGATGCGCCGGTCCTCGCGGCGCCTGGCCATGGCCGAGCTGCCGGACGAGTTGTTCGTCCGTTCGATCGCGGAGCTGGTCGAGGCCGACCACGAATGGGTGCCCGCCGCCGGTGGCGAGGAGTCGCTGTATCTGCGGCCGTTCATGTTCTCCACCGAAGCCGGTCTCGGCGTGCGGCCCGCGAACCAGTACCGGTACATGCTGATCGCTTCCCCGGCCGGCGCGTACTTCCCCCGCGGCGTCAAGCCGGTGAGCGTGTGGATCTCGCAGGAGTACGTGCGGGCCGCGCCGGGCGGCACGGGCGACGCCAAGTTCTCCGGGAACTATGCCGCGTCGCTGCTGGCGCAGGCGCAGGCCACCGAGCAGGGCTGCGACCAGGTCGTGTGGCTCGACGCCGTCGAGCGCCGCTACATCGAGGAGATGGGCGGCATGAACCTGTGCTTCATCTTCGGATCGGGCGCCGACGCGAGGCTGGTGACGCCGGAGCTGTCCGGCTCACTGCTGCCCGGCATCACCCGCGACTCCCTGCTCACCCTGGCCAGGGACGCCGGCCTCGAGGTGGAGGAGCGCAAGATCTCGGTGGAGGAATGGGAGTCGAAGGTCGCCACCGGCGAGATCACCGAGGTCTTCGCGTGCGGCACCGCGGCGGTCATCACCCCGGTCGGCACCGTCAAGAGCCGGGACGGCGAGTTCACCGTGGCCGACGGCGGGCCCGGCAAGGTCACCATGGCCCTGCGTGACACCCTCACCGGCATCCAGCGGGGGACGTTCGCCGACACCCACGGCTGGCTCACCACCCTGCGCTGAGCCCGGCTCGGCCGGGCCTACGCGACGGCCGCGCTCAGCGCCGCGGCCACGATCGTCACCGTCGTCTCGAGGCCGGCCCCGAGCGCGTCGCCGTTGAGGCCGCCGAACCGGCGGACGCAGTGCCGCACCAGCAGCAGTGCAGCACCGAGCGCCACGGCCACCGTCACCGGGCCGGCCCACCAGGAGCCGGGCACGCACCAGGCCGCCGCGACGAGCGCGACGCCGGCCCACAGCGCGCCCACCCCGAGCGGCTGTGTCCCCGCCACCAGGGCACCGAACCCGCTGCCCGGGGCTGCGGCCACGCCGCGTCGGCAGGCGAGGACGACCGCGACCCGGCCGGCGGTGACGGCGAGGATCACGGCGGGCCAGGATCGCGCGTCGGCGAGCGCCCCGAACGAGGCGGCCTGCGCACCGAGCACGACCACCAGGGTGGCCACCCCGAATGGTCCGGCGCCGCCCGACTTCATCACCTCACGAGCCCGCTCCGGCGGTCCGTAGCAGCCGAGCCCGTCGGCCGTGTCGCACAGGCCGTCGAGGTGCATGCCGCGCGTCGCGAGGCCCAGGAACCCCACCCCGATCAGGCCCGCGAGCAGGGGAGTGCAGCCGGCGGCGACCGCCGCCCACAGCACGCCTGCGGTCCCGAGACCGAGCACGAGGCCGGCGACCGGCGCCGCGGCGATAGCCGCGCCCCCGGCGCCGCGATCGATGCGCCCCGGTCCCTGAACCGGCAGCACGGTGAGCCAGGAGAGGGCGAGGGCGATGCCACGCATCGGTCGCCGCAGGGCGATGCCACGCATCAGTCGCTGCAGGGCGATGCCACGCATCAGTCGTCGCGCGGATCGGCGCCCGGCGTGGCGTCCTCGTCGCGGGTGCTCACGCCGGCCTCGGCGAACGTCGCCATGTTCGTGAGGACCGCCACCGCGCCGTGCAGGATCGGCAGCGCGGCGACCGCCCCCGAGCCCTCGCCGAGACGCATCCCCAGGTCGACGAGGGGATCCAGATTCAGGTGCCGCAGGGCCAGCGTGTGGGCCGGTTCGGTGGAGCGGTGCCCGGCGATCCACCAGTCCCGGGCTCCCGGGGCGAGTTCCTCGGCGACGAGCGCCGCGGCGGTGACGACGACCCCGTCGAGCACGACCGGGGTCCGGCGTACCGACGCCTGCGCGAGGTACCCGGCCATCGCGGCGAGGTCGGCGCCTCCCGCGGTGCGCAGCAGCGCCACCGGGTTGCGGGCGTGGGGCCGTGCGCGGCGCATCGCGTCGCGGATCGCGGCGACCTTGCGCATCCAGGCGGCGTCGTCGATGCCGGTGCCGCGTCCCACGGCCGCGACGGGCTCGGTGCCGGTGAGCGTGGCGATCAGCGCCGTCGCGGGGGTGGTGTTGCCGATCCCCATGTCACCCGCGACGAGCAGGTCGGCTCCCGCATCGACCTCCTCGTCGGCGACGGCTCGCCCGGCGGTGATCGCCTGGAGGGTCTCTTCCTCGGTGAGCGCGTCCTCCCGGTCGATGGAGCCGCTCGACCGGCGCACCTTGTGTGCGGAAACCGCCGGATCCGTGTCCCCGTCGACGGCCATGTCCACCACCCGGACCCCGGCGCCGGCGGTGGCGGCGAGAACGTTGACCGCGGCGCCGCCGGCGAGGAAATTGGCGACCATCTGAGCGGTCACCTCGGGGGGATACGCCGAGACACCGCCGCGGGCCACACCGTGATCGCCGGCGAACACCACCACCCGGGGACGGGTGAACGGGCGGGGCGGTACCTGCCCCTGGCAGGACGCGACCCAGCACCCCAGCTCCTCCAGCCGGCCGAGGGAACCGGCAGGCTTGGTGAGATCGCGCTGCCGGGCGTCGGCGCGCCGGCGGACCTCCCGGTCGGGGGCGACGACGGGCGGGAAGACGACGTCGGCGGAGTGGACCGATTCGCTGCTCACGGGGCACCTTTCACGAAGTGGCGGAGGTCGAAGCCACCGCTGGACGCTATCAACCCGCGCCGTGGCAGAAAATCGACGGTAGATGGCTTTGCTGCCACTGTCTCGGGCGTTGCACCGGCGACAGACTGTCCGTCATGAGCCAGGTCGTCGTGATCGTCCTCGTGTTGGCCGCGCTCGTCGCCGGCCTCGAACTCGCGCGGGCCCGTTCCCGCCCCGCCCCGCGGTGGGTGACGCGGGCCTGGTGGCGCCACAACCACTTCCGGCCGCACGATCCGTCGTCGCCCCTGTGCGGCGACCCGTCGGCCGGCTGGGTGCGCAGCACGATCGATGCGCGCCGAGCACCGCACCACTGACCGGTGCGCAGGCCCGCGCGGTCAGACGGCGTCGCCGGGGGAAACCCGCGGCAGCGGCGCCCGGAGCTTGCGGATCTGCGAGGCTCGCACGAACGCGTACCACCCCAGGCCGAAGCCGCCCTCCGTGGTGTCGGGGAAGCGGGCCCGGGCCTTCTTGTTCACGAGGCGGCCGAGGTAGATCCCCTCGATCACCATGAGCACGATCATCGCGAACATCGCGAGCGTCACGTACTGCTGGACCACCGGCCCGAGGAACATCGTCATGATCAGGACCAGCGCCATGGGCATGAACAGGCCCACGAGGTTGCGGCGGCTGTCCACCAGGTCGCGCACGTAGGCCCGCACGGGCCCCTTGTCGCGCGGCAGCAGGTACTTCTCCTCGCCCGCGAGCATGCGGGTGCGGCGCTCGCCGGCGGCGGCGCGGCGCTCCGCGGACTGCGCCTTGCGCTCCTCCTTGGAGAGGGACTGCTTGGCGGCCTTGCGGCGCGCCCGGGCTTCCTTGGCGGTCAACGGAGCCGGAGCGACGGGACCACGCCGGCGGGCCTCGGCCTCTCGGCGCTTCGGGGTCGGACGACCCTTGCCGGTCGTTCCCTTGCCGCCCTCGGACTGCGGGTCGGCGACGGACTCGGACGCGCCGAGGTCCCCGTTGTCGGATTCGTCGGAACCGCCGCGGCGTAGCAACTTCACCCCTCCAGGCTATGGGAAAACCGTCCCGGCCGGAAAATCGCCCCCGGTCAGGCCCGCGTGCGGTCCGAGGCGCGCATGAGGAATAGATGCGCGCGCGGTACCGTTGAGGCAACCGGGTTGGAACACGAAAGACTAGGGAGCGCCCATGACTGTGCAGGAAGAGACCGCCACTCACGGCGTCACCATGACCGAGGCCGCCTCCGCCAAGGCGAAGGCGCTGCTCGACCAGGAGGGCCGCGACGACCTCTCGCTGCGCATCGCCGTGCAGCCGGGTGGGTGTGCGGGCCTTCGCTACCAGCTGTTCTTCGACGACCGGAAGCTCGACGGTGACCTCACCCGCGACTTCGGCGGCGTCATTCTCGCCGTCGACCGCATGAGCGCCCCCTACGTCGAAGGCGCGTCGATCGACTTCGTCGACACGATCGAGAAGCAGGGCTTCACGATCGACAACCCGAACGCCACCGGCTCCTGCGCCTGCGGCGATTCGTTCAACTGACGTAAGTCCGCCCGTGTCCGAAGGACGCGGTCCGCACTGCGGCCCCGA
Organism: Rhodococcus sp. ENV425; assembly: GCF_002887785.1. Classification (NCBI taxonomy): domain Bacteria; kingdom Bacillati; phylum Actinomycetota; class Actinomycetes; order Mycobacteriales; family Nocardiaceae; genus Rhodococcus; species Rhodococcus sp. ENV425. Next base: position 6,741 of record NZ_PCZU01000299.1, on the reverse strand, counting down.
CGCGCACTCGCGTCGGGGTCGCAGTGCTGTGCGGGTGGGTGCGGGTAGCGTGAGATCGGTCCCAGTCCTTCGCTGAAAGGCCCAGCCACGTGACCATCGCCGTGACCGGTTCCATCGCCACCGACCACCTCATGCGTTTCCCCGGACGCTTCGCCGAGCAGCTCGTCGCAGACCAGCTCAGCCACATCTCGCTCAGCTTCCTGGTCGACGACCTGGTGGTCCGTCGCGGCGGCGTGGGCGGCAACATCGCCTACGCGATGGGTGTGCTCGGCGGGTCGCCGGTGCTCGTCGGGGCGGTCGGCGCCGACTTCGCCGAGTACCGTGCGTGGCTCGAGGGCAACGGCGTCAACTGCGACCCCGTGCACGTGTCGCAGACCGCGCACACCGCGCGCTTCGTGTGCACGACCGACGAGGCGATGGCACAGATCGCCTCGTTCTATCCCGGCGCGATGTCCGAGGCCCGGGACATCTCCCTCGCCGACGTGACCGGGGCGCACGGGGTCGATCTGGTCCTGATCGGCGCGAACGACCCGGAGGCGATGGCCCGGCACACCGACGAGTGCCGACAGCTCGGCATGCCGTTCGCGGCCGACCCGTCCCAGCAGCTCGCCCGTCTCAGCGGCGACGAGGCGGCCCGGCTGATCGACGGTGCCGCCTACCTGTTCACCAACGAGTACGAGTGGGGACTCCTGCAGCAGAAGACCGGCCTGACCGAGGAGCAGATCCGCGCCATGGTCGGTCTGCGCGTCACCACGCTCGGCGGCCACGGTGTCGAGATCGTCGAACGGGACGGCCACCGGATTCACGTCGGCGTCGTGCCCGAGCGGGCCAAGGTGGATCCCACCGGCGTCGGCGACGCATTCCGGGCGGGCTTCCTGCTGGGACACCGCGCGGGCCTCAGTCTCGAGCGTGCCGCCCAGCTCGGCTCGCTCGTCGCGGTGCTCGTGCTCGAGACGACCGGCACCCAGGAATGGACCTTCGACCGTCCCGACGCGGTCAAGCGGCTGGCGGTCGCGTACGGGCAGACGGCCGCGGACGAGATCGCCGCGATCCTGCCGTGACCGGCCGGTGTGTCCTTTGGGCGGTTCCCACCGCCCAAAGGACACACCGGCCGCGTAGCGGCCCTACACCTCGACGGGGTAGGCCGGCTCCTGGATGTCCGGCACGATGCGCTGCTCGACGAAGATGCCGTGCCAGATCATGAACACCAGCACCGTCCACAGCCGGCGGCTGTGATCGACGCGGCCCTCGCGGTGCTCGTCGAGCATCCGGCCGACGGCCGCCTTGTCCAGCAGGTGCTCGGTGCCCGACTCGGCGATCACGGCGCGGGCCCACTCGAACAGCTCCGGGCCGCGCAGCCAGTGCCGCAGCGGCACTGGGAAGCCGAGCTTCGCGCGGTGCAGCACGTGCGGCGGGACGATACCCTCGAGGGCCTGGCGCAGCGCGTACTTGGTGGTGTTCTTCGTGATCTTCTGATCCAGCGGCACCTGCGAGGCGACGCGGAAGACCTCGGGATCCAGGAACGGCACCCGCAGCTCCAGCGAGTTCGCCATCGTCATCTTGTCGGCCTTGACGAGGATGTCGCCGCGCAGCCACGTGAACAGGTCGAGGTGCTGCATCCGCGCGACGGGATCCCAGCCGGCGGAGCGGGCGTAGATCGGTGCGGTGACGTCCTGATGCGTCCATTCCGGACGGAAGTCGCGCAGCACCGCCCGCAGCTGCGCGTCGTTGAAGCTGCGGGCGTTCCCGTAGTACCGCTCCTCGAGGGTCATCGACCCGCGATGCAGCAGGCTCTTGCCGCGGGTGCCCTCGGGGATGCGCTCGGACAGCTTCCCGGCCGCGCGCCGCAACGGCTTCGGCAGGTACTCGAACGGCTTCAGCGACAGCGGCTCGCGGTAGATGGTGTAGCCGCCGAACAGCTCGTCGGCACCTTCCCCGGAGAGCACCACCTTCACGTGCTTGCGGGCCTCCTTGGCGACGAACCACAGGGGCACCAGCGCGGGATCGGCGACGGGGTCGTCCAGATACCACACGATCTCGGGGATCGCCGCGGCGAACTCGGCGGGGGAGACGACCTTGACGACGTGGCGGGCGCCGATCGCGGCGGCGGACTCGGCCGCCACGTCGACCTCCGAGTAGCCCTCGCGCTCGAACCCCGTGGTGAACGTGATCAGGTTCGGATTGTGCCGCATCGCGAGCGCCGCGACGGCCGTGGAGTCGATGCCGCCGGACAGGAACGACCCGACCGTCACGTCGGCACGCATGTGCTTGGCGACGGAATCCTCGAGCGCCTCGGCGATTTCCCGGTACCGGTCGCGCTCGCGGCCTGCGGCAAAGGGCCGGACCGGGAACGTCGGCTCGAAGTAGCGCGTGATCTCCGGCCGGCCCCCCGGGCGCACCCGGGCGTAGCAGCCGGACTCGAGCCGCCGGATCTCCTTGTGCAGGGTCTCCGGCTCGGGAACGTACTGCAGCACCGTGTAGTGCTCGACGGCGCGGGGGTCGAGTTCGGTGCCGATCCCGATCAGATCGGCCAGCTCGAGCAGGCTCTTCTTCTCGCTGCCGAACGCGGTGCCGCCGGTGCCCGTGGCGAGGAACAGCGGCTTGATGCCGAACGGGTCGCGGGCGAGGAACAGCTCGCGCGTCTCGGTGTCCCAGATCGCGAACGCGAACATGCCCCGCAGCCGTCGCACCGCCTCGGTGCCCCAGTAGTGGTACGCGGCGACGATGGTCTCGCTGTCCCCCTCGGTGGCGAACTGCGCCCCGTACTTCTCCGCCAGCTCGGCCCGCAGCTCCACGTAGTTGTAGATCTCACCGTTGAAGGTCAGGGCGTAGCGCTCCGGGGACTCCGGCGGGCCCCACCGCAGCGGCTGGTGCGAGTGCGCGATGTCGATGATCGACAGCCGGTTGAACCCGTAGACCAGGTCGCCGTCGTGCCAGGTGCCGTGCTCGTCCGGTCCGCGATGACGCAGGCAGTGCATCGCGGAGTCGACCCTGGCGACGGCGTCGTCGCTGGTGCCGTCAGTGGTCAGTAACCCGAGCAGTCCGCACACGGCGTCCGATACCTCATTCCGGTTGGGATGGATTCGGCCCCCGGGATGTTGCCGCAGCAGGGACCGACGGTCTGCATGGCAGTATGCCGCAGGCCGGGGGTCGCGGCAGCCGGTGGCCGGCGTCGACCCGGGCCGTGAGCAGCGGGCACGCGACGACGCGACACGTTGTGTGCGCCCCGGGGATGGATCGCGGCCGGGTTTGGTCTACGCTGCGTAGTAATTGGGTCTGCCCTCCGGGTGTGCCCTAGTGGAATTGCGGCGATCAGGAAGGCGTGAACGTGGCGCAAGGTCGGATCCTTCGGCGGTTCGGGCTGGCAGCATCTCTCGGTATTGCAGCCGTGCTGCTGACGGGATGTAGCAGCGAGGAAGTCCTGCGTTTCGGCTGGCCGGAGGGGATTACCCCGCAGGCCGAGCGTATGCGTGAGCTGTGGACGTGGTCGGTCGTCGCCGCCCTCGTCATGGGTGTACTGGTGTGGGGCCTGACCTTCTGGGTGGTCATCTTCCACCGCAAGAAGAAGGACTCGCCGGAATTCCCGCGGCAGACGGCCTACAACGTGCCGCTCGAGCTGCTGTACACGGCGGTCCCGTTCGTCATCATCGCGGTGCTGTTCTACTTCACCGTGGTGGTGCAGAACTACGTCCTCGAGAAGGAGGACAACCCGAACGTCGTCGTCGACGTCACGGCGTTCCAGTGGAACTGGAAGTTCGGCTACCGCACCGTCGACCTCGGTGAGGGCACGGCGCGCTACGAGGGGACGGACGAGATCGCGCAGGCCGCGGTCGAGGGCGACACCGAGGAGCATGCCGGCGGCGAGCACGAGATCCCGGCCCCGATCCACGGCCAGGAGGCCGAGGACCTGTCGTACCTGCACTACAACAAGATCGAGACGGTCGGCACCAGCAACGAGATCCCGGTCCTCGTCCTGCCGACCGATCGCCGGATCGAGTTCGTGCTCGCCTCGTCCGACGTGATCCACTCCTTCTGGGTGCCGGAGTTCCTGTTCAAGCGTGACGTCAACCCGAACCCGCTGAACAACAGCTCCGATCCGGTCTTCCAGATCTCCGAGATCCAGGAGGAAGGCGCGTTCGTCGGCCGCTGTGCCGAGATGTGCGGCACCTACCACGCGATGATGAACTTCGAGGTCCGCGCGGTGAGCCCGGAGCGGTTCGCGGAGTACATCGAGCTCCGCAAGCCCGTCGAGGACGGTGGCGAGGGCCTGACCAACGCGCAGGCGCTCGAGCGCATCGGCGAGTCCCCGGTCGCGACGTCCACCACCCCCTTCAAGACCGACCGCACCGACCGCGCGGCCAGTGGTGTCGTCACCGCGGGCAACTGACCGGTAAACCTCCGACCAAGGACAAGCTGATATGAAGATCGAAGCCAAGCTCTTCGAAGTCGTGACGGTGTTCTTCGTGCTCGTCGCCATCGTGTACGGAGTGTTCACCGGCCTGTCCCGCACGGGCATCGAGTGGGCCGGCCTGACGGCGATCGTGCTCTCCGCCGGCCTGACGCTCATCGTCGGCACCTACTTCCGGTTCGTGGCCCGTCGCCTCGACACCCGCCCGGAGGACTACGAGGAGGCCGAGATCAGCGACGGCGCAGGCGACCTGGGCTTCTTCAGCGCGGGTAGCTACTGGCCGATCCTGCTGGCCGGGGCGGCTGCGTTCGCCGCCATCGCGCTGGCCTTCTTCCAGCCGTGGCTGATCGTCCTCGCCGTGATCCTGATCCTCGCTGCTGCGGCCGGCCTGGTGTTCGAGTACCACGTCGGACCCGAGAAGCACTGAGCGCACACAGCGCGTAGATCCGATGCCGCGGGGCGGCCTCACCACACGGTGAGGC
>NZ_PCZU01000299.1:248-1788 GCF_002887785.1 Rhodococcus sp. ENV425 | reverse complement strand
GGCGGGGTGTCACCGGGGAATCGTCCATGGCCCGGTCGTGGGGAACGGGGCCGACGCCGGGGGTGCCGGGCGGGCAGTGTCGCGGCGCGCCGCTGTCCCGGCCGCGAGAGCCCTCACGCCTACTCACCCGCCCGGCGTAGCCACGGCGGATCCACAGGCGGGCGCTGCTGAGGTACTACGGCGGCGACCTCGTCGAGGTGGCGCTCGCCGCCGTGCCGGCGGTGGGGTGATACCGCGCCGAGGGTCGGAATCGAACCCGGATGGTCCCGTCGGAACGCGGCGGCAGGACACCGCGCGGAACGCGGCGGCAGGACACCGCGCGGAACGCGGCGGCAGGACACCGCGCGCCCCCGGGCAGACGCCGATGCGGTACCGCGCTCGAACCGACTCGCGTACCGCGACACGCCCGGCCCGTCCGAGGGCCGGTGAGCCGACGGTCCGCTCGGGTTCCCTGCCGTCCGTCGCAGTGGGGGAGGGGTGGGGTGCGGGGACCGGATCCGGTCGTCCGCACCGACCGGAAGCCACCGGGGATGGAAGCCGCAGGGACCACGGAGAAACGGGAGGGGCCCCGAACCGTTTCCGGTTCGGGGCCCCTCCCGTGGTTTCGGACTCGAGCGACCGTCAGTGCGCCTTGCCGTCGCCGTCCGTGGTGCCGTGGACGCGCGTCTGGTACTCGCTCAGGATGGCGCGCTGCTCGACCTCGGCCTCGTGGTGCGCGGCCTCGAGTGCCGTCGCCTCCTCGGCCGGGTCCGCGCTCCACCAGCTGCCCGCGCCGGGCTTGCCGGCGGTGCCGAGCTTGTTCATGCGCTTCGGCACCGGAGCACCCTGGTACTCGAGCGGAATCGGGTGACCGTGGTCGTCCACCGGGCCGAGCGGCTGGTGGATCTCGATGTACTCACCGTGCGGCAGGCGCCGGACGATGCCCGTCTCGATGCCGTGCTCGAGCACCTGACGGTCGCTGCGCTGCAGGCCCAGGCAGAACCGGTAGGTCAGGTAGTAGGCGAGCGGCGGGCCGAGTAGGATGCCGATGCGGCCGATCCACGTCATCGCGTTCAGCGAGATGTCGAACTTGTAGGCGATGATGTCGTTGATGCACATGATGGTCGCGATGGCGTAGAACGTCAGAGCCATCGCGCCGATCGCGGTCCGGACCGGCACGTCCCGCGGACGCTGCAGCAGGTTGTGGTGCGCATCGTCCTTGGTGAACTTCTTCTCGATCCACGGGTAGGCGATGAGGACCGTGAAGACCAGGCCCATGATCACTGCGATCCAGAACACCGCGGGGATCGTGTAGCGGCCGAACAGGTAGATCTCCCACGCCGGCCAGATACGGGCCAGGCCGTCCGTCCACATCATGTAGATGTCGGGCTGCGAGCCGGCGGACACCTGCGACGGGTTGTACGGGCCGATGTTCCAGACCGGGTTGATCTGCAGCAGACCGCTCATCAGCGCCAGCACTGCGAAGGTGATGGCGAAGAACGCACCGGACTTGACCGCGAACACCGGCAGAATCCGGACACCGACGACGTTCTGCTCGGTA
>NZ_PCZU01000299.1:0-238 GCF_002887785.1 Rhodococcus sp. ENV425 | reverse complement strand
GTGCTTCTGGTACCAGACCAGGGCCAGGTGGGCTGCGATCAGGGCGAGGATGATGCCCGGAATCAGCAGCACGTGCGCGACGTACAGGCGCGGGATGATGAGCATGCCGGGGAAGTCGCCGCCGAAGATCAGCCAGTGCATCCAGGTGCCGATCACCGGGATGCTGATGGTGATGCCGGACAGCGCGGCGCGCAGGCCGGTGCCGGAAAGCAGGTCGTCGGGCAGCGAGTAGCCGAAG
>NZ_PCZU01000298.1:1228-1513 GCF_002887785.1 Rhodococcus sp. ENV425 | reverse complement strand
ACACGAGACGCACGTCGATGCCGCCGTCGCCGTCGCGTTCGGTGACGTCCCAGGTGAGGTCGAACTGCGCGGCCGGGGTGCCGGCGTCGAATTCGCGCACGCGCAGGCCGGGCAGCTGCGGCAGGTCCTCCCCCGCGGGCACCGTGCGGTGGGCGAGCAGCACCTGGAACAGCGGATGGTGGGTGCCGCGGACCGGCGCGACCCGCGCGACGACCCGGTCGAACGGGACGTCCGCGTGCGCGAGTGCGTCGAGGTCGGTGGTGCGGATGCGGCGCAGCAGATCCC
>NZ_PCZU01000298.1:0-1218 GCF_002887785.1 Rhodococcus sp. ENV425 | reverse complement strand
CGATGTCGCCGATCCGCACGGCCGGGTCGGCGACGGCGGCCCGCAGGATCGCGACGTACCGGTCGGCGAACGCGGCGACGGTGCCGGCGTCGTACAGGTCGGTGGCGTAGGCGAATTCGAGGTCGACGCCGGTGCCGGTCTCGGTGACGACGAGCTGGACGTCGAAGTTGGCGTGCTCGTCGGCCACCGGCAGCACCCGCGCGGTCAGGCCGGGCAGCTCGAACGTGTCGACGGTGGGGCGGCGCAGCGACAGGGCGACCTGGAACAGCGGGTGCCGGGCGGGGTTGCGGGCGGGGTTGAGGCGTTCGACGAGGGTCTCGAACGGCGCGTCGGGGTGGGTGTAGGCGGCGAGGTCGCGAGCGTGGACCTCGGCGAGCAGGTCGGCGAAGGTGGCGTCCGGGTCGACGGGGGTGCGCAGGACGAGGGTGCCGGCGAACATGCCGACGAGGGCGTCGAGCTGCGGGTCGCCGCGCCCGGCGACGACGGTGCCGACGGCGATGTCGTCGCCGGCGCCGTGCCGGGCCAGCAGCACGGCCAGCGCCGCGTGCAGCACCATGAACGTCGTCGCGCGACCGTCCCGGGCGAGCCGCGAAACGCCTTCGGCCACAGCATGATCCACCGCAACCCGGTGGGTGGCACCGCGGCCGGTCGGGCGCGCGGGCCGCGGCCGGTCGCCGGGCAGGGTCACCTCGTCGGGCAGGCCGGCGAGCACGGTCGTCCAGTGCGCGAGCTGGCCGTCGGCGCCGGCGCGCTGCCAGCGGCTGAAGTCGGTGTACTGCACCGGAAGCGGCGCCCACCGCGGCGCCTGCCCGGCGAGCCGGGCGGTGTAGGCGTCGACGAGGTCGCGCAGCAGCGGGGTGAGCGACCATTCGTCGGCGGCGATGTGGTGCACCACCACCGCGAGCACGTGCCGCCGCGGCGCGAGCCGGTACAGCCGCATCCGCACCGGCGTCTCGCGGGTGAGATCGAAGCCGGGGGCGGCGAACTCGCGGACGAACTCGTCGAGTCCCTCGGCGGGCACGGCGACGGGCTCGAGTCCGGGCCGCGCGACGGGCCGCACCACCTGCGCGGTGGCGTCGGGGTACACGGTGCGCAGGGTGCGGTGCCGGTCGAGGACGTCGGCGACGGCGGCGGTGAGCGCCGCGACGTCGAGCCGGCCGTCGAGCCGCACCGCGAACGGCAGGTTGTAGCTGCCGGATCCGGGGTCGAGCCGGTTGA
>NZ_PCZU01000297.1:43454-49308 GCF_002887785.1 Rhodococcus sp. ENV425 | reverse complement strand
CCCGCGCAGCAGCGCATGTGGTTCCTCAACCGCCTCGATCCGGACTCGGCGGTGTTCAACATCCCGCTCGCCGTGCGGCTGTCCGGCAGGCTCGACGTCGACGCGATGCGCGCGGCCGTGCGGGACGTCGTCGCGCGGCACGAGACGCTCCGGACGGTGTACCCCGAGGTCGACGGCGTCGGCGAGCAGCGCATCCTCGCCGTCGGCGACGTTCCGCTCGACCTCGGGCCGGAGGACGCGACCGACTCCGACGCCCCGGCCCGCCTCGCCGGCCTCGCGGGCAGGCGCTTCGACGTCACCGGCGAGGTTCCCGTCCGCGCCCGGCTCTTCCGGATCGCCGACGACGAGCACGTGCTCGCCGTGGTCCTCCACCACATCGCCGGCGACGGCTCGTCGCTGGGGCCGCTCGTCCGGGACCTCGTCACCGCCTACACCGCACGGTCGGCGGGACGGGAACCGTCGTGGGAGCCCCTGCCCGTCCAGTACGCCGACTACACGCTGTGGCAGCTCGACGCCCTCGGCGACGAGGACGATCCCCGGTCCGGGACGGCCCGGCAGCTGGCCTACTGGCGGCGTGCGCTCGCCGGCATCCCCGAGCACCTCGAGCTCGCCACCGACCGGCCGCGCCCCGCGGTCATCGGCCATGCGGGCGAACGGGTCTCGGCGCAGGTCGACGAGGCCACCCGCGACGCGATCGCGGCTCTCGCGCGCGAGCACGGCGTGACCCCGTTCATGGTGCTGCACGCGGTCCTCGCGGTGCTGCTCGCGCGGGTGTCGAACACCCACGACGTGGTCGTCGGCACCCCCGTCGCGGGACGCACGGCCCCCGAACTCGACGGCCTGATCGGCATGTTCGTCAACATGCTCGCCCTGCGGACGGACGTCGACGTCGCCGCGTCGTTCACGACGCTGCTCGGGCAGGTCCGCGACACCGATCTGCAGGCGTTCGCGCACGCCGACGTGCCCTTCGAACGCCTCGTCGAGGTGCTCGACCCGGTCCGGTCCACCGCGCGCCATCCCCTCTTCCAGGTCGGGTTCTCGTACCAGAACTTCGCCCACGACGCCCTCGAGCTGCCGGAACTGCGGATCGCGCCGGTCGAGAGCGTTTCGTACGCAGCGCGTTTCGATCTCCACGTCACAGTGGTCGACCACGGTGCGGGCGGCGGCCCGGGCGGTTTCGACGTCGAGTTCGGTTACGCCACCGACCTGTTCGACGCGCCGACGATCCAGCGCATGCTCGACCGGTACCTGCGGATTCTGCGGGCGATCGTCGCCGAACCCGACACCGTCGTCGGCGACATCGATCTGCACGACGCCACGGAACTCGCCGGGATGATGCGGGCATGGGAGGCCGAACAGGCCGACCTCACCGCCGGCCGGACCCTCGTCGACCTGTTCGACGAGCAGGTCGCGGCCACCCCGGACGCACCCGCGCTGGTGTTCCGCGGCGGCACCCTCACCTACCGGGAGTTCGACGAGCGCGTCACCCGGCTCGCCCGCCACCTCGTGGCGCAGGGAGTGGGACCGGAATCCACGGTGGCCCTGTGCATCCGGCGTTCGGTCGACCTCGTGGTGGCGATGTACGCCGTCGCCAAGGCCGGCGGCGCCTACCTGCCGCTGGATCCCGACCACCCCGCGGCCCGCAACGAGTACATCCTCGGCGCCGCGGCCCCGCAGTGCGTGCTGTCGACCACCGCCGACCGGGTCGACGCGCTGGCCGGGCGGACGGTGCTCGATGTCGACCGCCTCGACCTGAGCGACGTCGATCCCGCGCCGCTCGGTGACGCGGACCGGCGGACACCGCTGCGCGCCGCGAACACCGCCTACGTCATCTACACCTCCGGATCGACCGGACGCCCGAAGGGCGTGGCCGTGCCGCACGAGGCGATCGTCAACCAGATCGCCTGGAAGCGGGCGCACTACGAGCTCGGCCCCGACGACGCGGTACTGCTCAAGACCGCCGCGACCTTCGACCTGTCGGTGTGGGAGTTCTGGTCCGCGCTCACCTGCGGGGCCCGCCTGGTGATCACCGCCCACGACGGGCACCGCGACCCGTCCTACCTCAACGACCTGATCCGCCGGGAGAAGGTCACGACCCTGCACGTGGTGCCGTCGATGCTCGAGGCGCTGCTCGAGGACTCGGCCGGCGAGCTGCCCGACACCCTGCGCCGCGTCCTCGCCATCGGCGAGGTGCTGCCCACCCCGACGGCGGAGCGCGCGCTCGGCGCCTCGAACGCGGACCTGGTGAACCTGTACGGCCCGACGGAGGCGGCCGTCTCGGTGACCGCGCACGCGGTCACCGCACTCGCGCACACGTCGGTGCCGATCGGCGACCCCATCCCCAACACCCAGACGTTCGTCCTCGACGAGCGGATGCACCCCGTGCCGCCGGGCGTGGCCGGCGAACTGTACCTGGCCGGGGTGCAGCTCGCCCGCGGGTACCTGGGCCGACCCGGCCTGACCGCCGAGCGGTTCGTCGCCAATCCGTTCGGCGTGCCCGGCTCACGCCTCTACCGCACCGGGGACGTGGTGCGCTGGCGCGTCGACGGTGACGACCCCGGCCGCGGCACCCTGGAATACCTCGAGCGCGCCGACTTCCAGGTCAAAGTGCACGGGTTCCGGATCGAACTCGGGGAGATCGAGGCCGCGCTGCGCGCCCTTCCGGCGATCCGCGACGCCGCGGTCACCGTCCACGGCGGGGACCGGCTGGTGGCCTTCCTGGTCCCGGCCGCCGGGCCGGTCGACGTCGCCCGGCTGCGCGCCGCGCTGGCCGAGACCCTGCCCTCCTACATGGTGCCCGCCGGCTTCGTCACCCTCGACGCGTTGCCGCTGAACCCGCACGGCAAGCTCGACCGCGCGGCACTCCCCGAGCCGGTGATCGCCCCGCGGAGCCACCGCCCGCCGCGCACTCCGCTCGAGACGGAGGTCGCCGCCGCATACCGGGAGGTCCTCGCGCCGGCCGGGGGAACCGATACCGGGGCGTTCCCGGTCGGCCTCGACGACGACTTCTTCGACCTCGGGGGGAACTCCCTCAGCGCCGTGCGGGTGATCGCCCGGCTGCGCGAGCGCACGAGCCTGCCGGTGTCGCTGCAGTGGCTGTTCCTCACGCCCACCGTCGAAGCCCTCGCCGCCCGGATCGAGGCATCCGCCGGCGATCCCGGTCCGGCCGATCACACCGCAGGGTTCGACGCGGTGCTGCCCCTGCGCCCGGGCGGTTCCGCCGAACCGGTGTTCTGCATCCACCCGGTGATCGGCCTGTCGTGGAGCTTCGCCGGCCTGGCCCGCCACCTCGACCCCGAGCGTCCCCTCTTCGGACTGCAGTCCCCGGCCCTGCGCGACGACGAACCGCTGCCCGAGAGCATCGACGCGTGGGCGGCCGACTATGCGGCCCGGATCCGGCATGTCCAGCCGGCCGGTCCGTACCACCTGGTCGGCTGGTCGCTCGGCGGCATCCTCGCCCACGCCGTCGCGGTCCGTCTGCGCGCCGACGGCGACGAGGTCGCCACCCTCGCCCTGCTCGACGCGCATCCGCCCACCGCGCCGACCGGGACCGCCCCCTCCGCGGTCACCGTCGCCGACCTGCTCGGCGCGATCGGAACCGACGTCGGGTCCGACGTCGACCTGGCGGAGTTCACCCCCGCGCGGGCACTGGAGCTGGTCGCCGACCTGCCGGCCCCGTTCGACGCGCTGTCCCTGCCCCGGCTCGAACGCCTCTTCGAGGGCGTGCGCCTGTCCTACCGGCTGCTCGGCGAGCACCGGCCCGCCCGATACGACGGTGATCTGCTGTTCTTCGCCGCGGGGGAGGACGGAACCTCGGCCGCCCGCGCCGCGCAGCAGTGGCGGGCCCACGTCACCGGCACCCTGGCGGTCGAATCGGTCCAGGCCACCCACTGGAAGATGACGTCGCAGGAAGCCCTCGCCCGGATCGGTCCGGTGCTGGACCGCTGGATCGGGGGCGCCCGCTGACCCGTATCCTCCGTCGTCCTCCCGGCGACCGCGGCGGGTGATCCGCGGTCGACCGCCCGGTTTCGGCCGTAACGAAGCGCCCGACGCCCCGATGGTCTAATGGGGCTGGCGCGTGCCACCCTGCACTGTCGTGTGCAGAGGGCAGCGGCTGGGACGATGAGGGATACGCGAGGTGGATGATGCCTGGAGTGCACGCGCAGGACGACCGGCGACGGAGCACGCGGGGATGAGTGTCGACGGTTCGGGGGACCGACGACCGGACGAATCACGCAGCCGCCGGCCGGTCCGGCAGCGGCCCACACGCCGGCGCGGACCCCGCGTCGCCCTTCTGCCCCAGCTCCTGGCCGCCGCGGTCGAACGGGACCCCGGCGCACCCGCCGTGGTGTTCGAGGACCGCACCCTGAGCTACGGCGAGCTCGACTCGGCCTCCTCCCGGCTGGCGCGGCTGCTCATCCGGCGGGGGATCGGCCCGGAGGATGTGGTGGCGGTCGCCGTACCCCGCTCGATCGAGTCGGTGCTGTCGGTGTGGGCCGTCGCCAAGACCGGCGCCGCCTTCGTGCCCGTCGACCCGAACTATCCGGACGACCGCGTCCGGCACATGATCGACGACTCGGGCGCCCGGGCCGGCCTGACCCTCGCGGCCTCGGTGCCCGGCCTGCCCGGCTCCGTGCCCTGGATCGCCCTCGATTCCGCCGAGACCCGCACCACCCTCGCCGAGCAGTCCGCAGCGCCCGTCGCGCTCGACGACCGGGTCCGGACGCTGCGGGCGGAGCATCCCGCCTACGTGATCTACACCTCCGGTTCCACGGGCCGGCCCAAGGGCGTGGTCGTCACCCACACCGGCCTCGAGGGTTTCTGCGCCGAGCAGGTCGAGCGGTACACGCTGACCCCGGACTCGCGGACCCTGCACTTCGCTTCGCCCAGCTTCGACGCCTCCGTCCTCGAGCTGCTGCTCGCCGTCGGCGCGGGCGCCACCATGGTGATCGCCCCACCGTCGGTGTACGGCGGCGAGGACCTCGCCGAACTGCTGCGCAGCCGGCAGGTCACCCACGCCTTCGTCACGCCCGCCGCCCTGGCGTCCGTCGACCCGGCCGGGCTGGACACCCTCGGCGTGGTGATCGTGGGCGGTGAGGCGTGCCCACCCGACCTCGTCGCGCGATGGGCGCCCGGTCGCCGCTTCTTCAACGGCTACGGGCCCACCGAGACCACGATCATGACGAACATCTCGCACGCGCTGCAGCCCGGCGAGCAGGTCACCATCGGCCGGGCCGTCCGCGGGATGACCGCGCACGTGCTGGACGAGCGCCTCAACCCCGTCCCGGCCGGTGTCGTGGGGGAGCTGTATCTCGAAGGACCCGGCCTCGCCCGCGGCTACCACCGTCGCGCCGCGCTGACGGCCGAGCGGTTCGTCGCCGGGCCCGGCGGCCCCCGCCTGTACCGGACCGGTGACCTCGTCCGATCGGGCGAGACCGGCCTGATCTACGCGGGGCGCAACGACTTCCAGGTCAAGATCCGCGGATTCCGCATCGAACTCGGCGAGATCGACGCCGCGCTGGCCGCACACCCCGATGCCGACTTCGCCGTCACGGTGGGACGGCCGACCCCGTCGGGGGAGGCCCGGCTGGTGTCGTACGTTCACCCCGTGCCGGGGGCGGTCGTCGACCCCGACGCGCTGACCGAGTTCGTCGCCCGCCGGCTGCCCGCGCACATGGTGCCGACCGTGATCGTGCCCCTCGACCGGATCCCCCTGACGCCGGTCGGCAAGCTCGACCGGGCGGCCCTGCCCGAACCGGAGCTGCCCGCCCACGAGTACCGCGCGCCCCGCTCCGCCGCGGAACACGCGGTGGCCGAGGTGTTCACGGAGCTGCTCGGCACCGAGCGGGCCGGG
>NZ_PCZU01000297.1:40050-43444 GCF_002887785.1 Rhodococcus sp. ENV425 | reverse complement strand
CGACTTCTTCGAGCTCGGCGGCAACTCGCTCGTCGCCACCCGCGCGGCCGCCCGCCTCGGGGAGCGGCTCGCCACCCGGGTCCCCGCGCGGCTGCTGTTCGAGGCGTCCACCGTCGAGGGTCTCGCCGCACTCGTCGAACCCTCCGTCGGGGAAGGAGCGCAGCAACCGCTCGTCGCCGGGCCGCGCCCCGACCCGATCCCGCTGTCGCTGGCACAGCAGCGGATGTGGTTCCTCAACCGGTTCGATCCGGCGTCGGCCGCGAACAACATCCCCGTCGCACTGCGCGTCCGCGGGGGGCTCGACGTCGATGCCCTGCGCCGGGCCCTCGCCGACGTCGTGGCCCGGCACGAGGTGCTGCGCACCGTCTATCCCGATCGCGACGGCGTCGGGTCCCAGCTGGTCCTCCCGCCGGAGCAGGCGGCGCACTCCCTCGACCCGGTGCCGACGCCGCCCGACGAGATCCCCGGAGCGGTCGCCCGGCTCGCGACGGCCGGCTTCGACGTGACCGCCGAGGTGCCGCTGCGGGTCGCACTGCTGCGGTCGGCCGACGACGAGCACGTTCTCGTCGTGGTCGTCCACCACATCGCCGCCGACGGCGCGTCCATCGCCCCCTTCGTGCGGGACCTGGTCACCGCGTACGTCGCCCGCACCGGCGGCGCGGCCCCCGCGTGGGAACCGCTCGCGGTGCAGTACGCCGACTACGCCCTCTGGCAGCGCGCGGTGCTCGGTGACGAGTCCGACCCCGCGTCGCCGGCCGCGCGGGAGATCGAGTTCTGGCGCGGCGCGCTCGCCGACCTCCCGGATCGGCTCGACCTGCCGACCGACCGGCCCCGCCCGGTGGAGGCGTCGGGCCGCGGCGCCACCGTCGACTTCGAGGTCGATGCCGCCCTGCACGAGGCGGTCGAGGCCACCGCCCAGGCGACCGGCACGTCCGCGTTCATGGTCGTCCACGCCGCGCTGGCGGTGCTGCTGTCGCGCCTGTCGGGCACCGCGGACATCGCGATCGGCACGCCCGTCGCCGGCCGCGGCGAGCGTGCGCTCGACGACCTCGTCGGCATGTTCGTCAACACCCTCGTGCTGCGCACCCGCATCGAGCCGGCCGCCACGTTCGCCGAACTGCTCGGCCGGGTCAAGGACACCGACCTCGCCGCGTTCGACAACGCGGAGCTGCCGTTCGAGCGGCTCGTGGAGGTGCTCGATCCGGTGCGGTCGACCGGGCACCACCCGCTGTTCCAGGTGGCGCTGTTCTTCCAGAACCTCGACCGTGCCGAGGTGACCCTGCCGGACGTGGAGATCGAGCCCGTCGACCTCGGCGGGGCCATCGCCAAGTTCGATCTGCAGCTGACCGTCTCGCCGCGGGAGGACGCCGGGAAGCCGGCCGGAATGTCGGCGCAGTTCACCTACGCCACAGACCTTTTCGACGAGTCCACGGTGCGGGATTTCGCCGGCCGCCTGATGCGGATGCTCGCGGCGCTCACCGCCGACGCCGGCCGCGTGGTCGGCGACGTCGACCTCCTCGACACCGCCGAGCGCCGCGCCCTCGCCGTCGGCAACGACCGTGCGGTGCATCCGGTCCGGGCGACCGGGCTCCTCGCCGCGTACCGGGACGCCGTCGCCCGCCACCCGGATGCGGTGGCCGTCGTCTTCGGTGACGAGTCGCTCACCTACGCCGAGTTCGACGCGCGCGTCAACCGGCTCGCCCGGCACCTCATCGGTCTCGGCGTCGGACCCGAAACCCTGGTGGCCCTCGCGATCCGGCGATCGATCGAACTCCCGGTCGCGATCTACGCGGTCATCGCGGCCGGCGGCGCCTACGTCCCGCTCGACCCCGACCATCCGGCCGAGCGGATCGGGCACATTCTGGCCACGGCACAGCCGGTGTGCGTCCTGAGCACCCGCGCGGACGCGGCGGACCTGCCCGGCACGGTCGCCCCCGTCCTGGTCGACGACCTCGACCTGCAGTGCTACGCGCCCGACCCGATCCGGGACGGCGAGCCGGCCGGCCCGATCCGCCCGGACACCCCCGCCTACGTGATCTTCACGTCCGGTTCCACGGGACGCCCCAAGGGCGTGTGCGTCTCGCACGAGGCCATCGTCAACCAGCTCGAGTGGATGGCCCACGAGTACGAGATCACCGGCGGCGACGTCTATCTGCAGAAGACCGCCACCACCTTCGACGTGTCGCTGTGGGGCTGGTTCCTGCCCCTGCGCGCCGGCGCCACCCTCGTCGTCGCCACCCACGACGGTCACCGTGACCCCGTGTACGTCGCCGAGACGATTGCCCGGCACGGCGTGACGCTGACCGACTTCGTGCCCTCGATGCTCACCGTGTTCGCCGCCCATGCGCCGGCCGGCACCTGCTCGACGCTGCGGCACGTGTTCGTGATCGGCGAAGCCCTGCCGCCCGAGACCGTCGACGCGTTCCGCCGGGTCTCGGACGCTGCGGTGCACAACCTGTACGGCCCGACCGAGGCGGCAGTCTCGGTGACCTACTGGCCCGCCGGTGACGAGCGGCAGAGCGTGCCCATCGGCGTGCCCGAGTGGAACGTGCGCGTGTACGTTCTCGACGGCCGGCTGCACCCCGTCCCGGTCGGCGTGCCCGGCGAGTTGTACCTTGCCGGAGGGCAACTCGCACGTGGTTACGTGGGCCGCCCGGACCTCACCGCGGATCGCTTCGTCGCCGACCCCGCCGGCGCCCCCGGCGCTCGCATGTACCGCACCGGTGACCTCGTCCGGTGGCGCCGCACCGCCGGCGGCGAGCCCGTCCTCGACTACATCGGCCGCACCGACTTCCAGGTGAAGTTCCGCGGTCAGCGGATCGAGCTGGGGGAGATCGAGACGGCTCTGCTCGCGCAGCCCACGGTCGGTCAGGCCGTGGCGCTCGTCGTGCCCACGGCCACCGGTGAGCAGCTCGTCGGATACGTCGTCCCCGCCCCGGGCGCGGCGGTCGAGAGCACGCAGCTGCTCGGCGCCGTCAAGGAGATCCTGCCCGCGTACATGGTGCCGTCGGCGCTCGTCGCGCTCGACGCCTTCCCCCTCAACGCGAGCGGCAAGCTGGACCGCAAGGCGTTGCCGGAGCCGGTGTTCGAAACCCGCGGGTTCCGCGGGCCGCGCACGCCTGTCGAGGAGATCGTCGCGGGCATCTTCGCCGACGTGCTCGGCCTCACCCGCGTCGGTCTCGACGACGACTTCTTCACCCTCGGCGGGAACTCGCTCGTCGCGACCCAGGTCGCGGCGCGGCTCGGTGCTGCGCTCGACACCAAGGTGGCCGTCCGCGTGCTGTTCGAGACCCCCGAGGTGGAGGCTCTCGCGGCCCGCCTCGAATCCGAGGTCGGCCGGACCGGGCGCGTCGCCCTGCGCCCCCGGCCGCGACCGGAGGTCGTCCCGCTGTCC
>NZ_PCZU01000297.1:37778-40040 GCF_002887785.1 Rhodococcus sp. ENV425 | reverse complement strand
CATGTGGTTCCTCAACCGCTTCGACCCCGACTCCGCGGTGAACAACCTGCCGCTGGCCATCCGGCTCCGAGGTGACCTCGACGTCGGGGCGCTGCGCGCGGCGATCGACGACGTGGTGTTCCGGCACGAGTCGCTGCGCACGGTCTACCCGGAGGTCGACGGGGTGGCGCGCCAGGTCGTCCTGCCCACCGCGGATCCGGCCGCCGGACTGGAGCCGACGCCGGTGAGCGAGGCCGACCTCGCGGCCGCGGTCGCCGCCGAGATCGGTGCCGGATTCGACGTGACCACCGGAGTCCCGCTGCGGCTGAGACTGTTCCGGCTGTCCGAACGGGAGCACGTGCTCGTCGTCGTGCTGCACCACATCAGCGGCGACGGATTCTCGATGGGGCCGCTCACACGCGACGTGATGCTCGCCTACGCCGCACGGGCCGCCGGCCGGGAACCCGACTGGGCGCCGCCGGCGATCCAGTACGCGGACTACGCGCTGTGGCAGCGGGAGGTTCTCGGCGCCGAGGACGATCCCCGGTCGGTGCTCGCGCAGCAACTCGGCTACTGGCGCAGAACGCTGTCCGGGATCCCCGACCAGCTCGACCTGCCGGCGGACCGGCCCCGTCCGCCCGTCGCGTCGAACCGCGGTGCCGTCGCCGGCTTCTCCGTGGACGCCGGCACGCACGCGGCGCTGACGGCCCTCGCCCGGGGGCACGGCGTCACGCTGTTCATGGTCGTCCACGCGGCACTGGCCACTGTGCTGACGCGGCTGTCCGGCACCGAGGACATCGTGATCGGCACGCCCGTCGCCGGGCGGGGCGAGGCCGAACTCGACGACGTCATCGGCATGTTCGTCAACACCCTGGTGCTGCGCACCCCGGTCGGCCCCGGCGACACGTTCGCCGCCCTCCTCGCTCGCGTCCGCGAGACCGACCTCGAGGCGTTCGGCCATGCCGACGTGCCGTTCGAGCGCATCGTCGAGGTCCTCGATCCGGAACGGTCCCAGGCGCGGCACCCCCTGTTCCAGATCGCGCTCAGCTTCCAGAACCTGGCGCGCACCCGCCTCGAACTTCCGGGCCTGGCCGTCGAACCGGTCGACTTCGCCTTCGACCAGGCGAAGTTCGATCTGCAGGTGACCGTCTCGGACGTGGTCGCCGAGGACGGTGCGCCGGGCGGGCTGTCCGTGGCGCTGACCTATGCGACCGACCTGTTCGACGCCGGCACCATGGAGGCCTTCGCCCAGCGGTTCACCCGGGTGCTCGCGGCGGTCGCCGCCGATCCGGCCACGGTGGTCGGGGACATCCCGCTGCTGCCGGACGAGGAGCGGGCCGTCGTGCTCGAGGCGTGGAACGCGCCGGGCACCCGCGCCGCCGGCGAGACGCTCGTCGACCGGTTCCAGGCGCAGGCCGGCCGGACCCCCGACGCGGTCGCCGTCACCGCCGGCGACCGCAGCCTGACCTACGGGGAGCTGGCGTCGCGCGTGAACCGCCTCGCCCGTACCCTGATCGACCGCGGAGTGCGGCCGGACAGCCTCGTGGCCGTGGCCCTGCCGCGCACCGAGGAACTCGTCGTCGGACTCCTCGCCGTGCTCCAGGCCGGCGGTGCCTACCTGCCGTTGGATCTGACGTATCCGGCGGACCGCCTCGAATTCATGCTCGCGGACGCCGCTCCCGTCTGCGTGCTCGTCTCCGGCACCGATCGGGAGGCGCTGCCGGACACCGCCGTCGAGGTGATCGACGTGTCGGCGCTCGATCTGTCCGCGGTCCCCGGCGCACCGGTCGGCGACGACGAACGACGGGCCCCGCTGCGCGTCGACAACCTCGCGTACGTCATCTACACGTCCGGCTCCACCGGCCGTCCCAAGGGCGTGCAGGTTCCGCACCGGACGGTCCTCGAACTGTTCGAGAACACGTGGCCCGCCTTCGAGTTCGACGAGCGGGACGTGTGGACGATGTTCCACTCCTACGCGTTCGACTTCTCCGTGTGGGAACTGTGGGGACCGCTGCTCTACGGTGGCCGGCTCGTCGTCGTCGACCACTACACCTCGCGCTCGCCCGAGGACTTCCGCGCCCTGCTGGCCAGGGAACGGGTGACGGTGCTCAACCAGACCCCGTCGGCGTTCTACCAGCTCGCCGAGGCGGACCGCGCGGCCGCGGAACACGGCGGCGGCGAGACGGGCCTTCCGGCACTGCGGTACGTGATCTTCGGTGGTGAGGCGCTCGATCTGCGGCGGCTCGCCGGCTGGTACGCCCGGCACGCCGAGGACGCGCCGCG
>NZ_PCZU01000297.1:22111-37768 GCF_002887785.1 Rhodococcus sp. ENV425 | reverse complement strand
GTACGGCATCACCGAGACCACCGTGCACGTCTCGCACCTGCCGCTCGCCGCGGCCGACGCGGGACTCGCCGCGAGCGTGATCGGCCGTGGCATCCCCGGGCTGGGCATCTACGTCCTCGACGCGCGCCTGCAGCCCGTTCCGGTCGGCGTGCCGGGGGAGATGTACGTGCGCGGAGCGCAGCTCACCCGCGGCTACCTGGGACGCGCCGACCTCACCTCCGGCCGGTTCGTCGCCGATCCGTTCGGCGCGCCCGGCACCCGCATGTACCGGACGGGCGACATCGCCCGCTGGAACGCGCAGGGACAGCTCGAGTACGCCGGGCGCAGCGACTCCCAGGTCCAGTTCCGCGGCTTCCGCATCGAACTCGGCGAGATCGAGGCCGCTCTCACCGGCGTCGCCGGTGTGGCGCAGGCCGTCGCGGTCGTGCGCACCGACGAACGCACCGGCGACCGCCTCGTCGGCTACGTGGTGCCGCGCGCGGGACACGACCTCGAGGCCGCGACGGTCCTGGACTCGGTGGCCCGGTTCCTCACCGGATACATGGTTCCCGACGCGATCGTGGTGCTCGAGACGCTGCCGCTGACCGCGAACGGCAAGCTCGACCGCAAGGCTCTACCCGCTCCGATATTCAAGGGCGACAAGAGATTCCGTGCTCCCGGCACCCCCACCGAGGTCGCGATCGCCGCGGTCTTCGCGGAGGTCCTGGGCGCGGAGCGGATCGGTGCCGACGACTCGTTCTTCGCGCTCGGCGGCGACAGCATCGTTTCGATCCAGCTGGTGTCGCGGGCGAAGGCCCGCGGTGTGGTCTTCACCCCCCGCGACGTGTTCGAACGCAAGACCGTGGCCGGGCTCGCCGAGGTCGCGCGCGTCGGTGCGGAGGCGGCGGTACCCGCGCTGGCCGAGCTTCCCGGCGGCGGCGTCGGCGACATGCCGTTGACGCCGATCGTCCGGTTCATGGTCGAACGCGGCGGCCGATTCGATCGCTACACCCAGACGCTCGCGCTGGAACTGCCGGCCGGCATCGACCGCGACGGCGTCGTGGGAACCCTCACGGCCGTCGTCGACCGCCACGACATGCTCCGGGCGCGCCTGCGCCGCAACGGCTCCGGCGACTGGGAGCTGTCGACCACGCCGCCGGGCAGCGTCGACGTCGACGCGCTCGTCGCCCGCATCGAGGTCGCGCCCGGGACCGACGAACAGGCGCTCGCCGACCTCGCCGCGCGGGCACTCGACGAGGCCGAGTCGCGGTTGCGGCCGGCCGAGGGCGTCGTGCTGCAGTTCGTGTGGCTCGACCCGGGCGCGGCGCGCACCGGGCGGCTCGTCGTCGTCGCGCACCACCTCGTCGTCGACGGCGTCTCCTGGCGCATCCTCGTTCCGGACCTCGTCACGGCGTGGGCGCAGCTGTCGAACGGCGGACGTCCGGAGCTTCAGCCGGTCGGCACGTCGTTCCGGCGCTGGGCGTACGCCCTCGCCGAGACCGCGGTCCCGGCCCGTGCGGCCGAACTCGGGCTGTGGCGCTCGATCGTCGACGGGCCCGATCCGATGCTCGGCGCGCGCCCCTTCGATCCCACCGTCGACCTCGCCTCCACGGTGGATAAGGTGCGGATCCAGGTCGATCCCGCGACGACCGACGCATTGCTGACGACGTTGCCCGCACGGTTCCACGGGGGTGTCAACGACGCACTGCTCGCCGCGCTGGCACTCGCCGTCGCCCGGTGGCGCCGCGACCGGGGCGTCGCCGAGCCGTCGGCGCTGGTCCGGCTCGAGGGGCACGGCCGCGAGGAGGAGGTCGTCCCCGGCGCGGACCTCGGCCGCACCGTCGGCTGGTTCACCACCATCTACCCGGTCCGGCTCGACCTGTCCGGGGTGGATCTCGACGACGCGTTCGCCGGGGGCCGCGCCGCGGGCGCCGCGATCAAGGCCGTCAAGGAGCACCTGCGCGCCGTTCCGGACAAGGGCATCGGCTACGGGCTGCTGCGCTATCTCGATCCGGCCGCCGGCCCCGTGCTGCGGGCGCTGCCGTCCGGGCAGATCAGCTTCAACTACCTCGGCCGGATCGACGCCGGCGAGATCCCCGAGGGCGCGGCCGGTCTCGGCTGGCTGCCCGCCGGCGACCTCGGCGACCTGTCGGGTCGCGACGACGCCGACGCGCCCGCGATGGCCACGGTCGACATCAACGCCGTCGTGATCGGCGGCCGGCTCGGCGCGAACTTCGGATACGCGAGCGGTCTGCTCGACCGCGGCGACGTCGAGGAACTCGCGCAGCTGTGGGTGCGCGCCCTGGAGGCGCTCGCCGCCCACGCCGCCCGACCCGACGCGGGCGGTCTGACGCCGTCCGACGTCCCCCTCGTGCACGTCGGCCAGAGCGACCTCGACACGTGGGAGACGCGGTACCCCGCCCTGGTCGACGTGTGGCCGCTCGCCCCGCTGCAGTCCGGTCTGCTCTTCCACGCGATGCTCGCCGACGGCCGGCCCGACGTCTACACCACCCAGGTGCTGCTCCACCTCGCGGGCCGGGTCGACGTGGCCCGGCTGCGCCGTGCGGCGGAGGCACTGCTCGAGCGGCATCCCAACCTGCGCACGGCGTTCGTCGCCGGCGAGTCCGGCGAGCCGGTGCAGCTGGTGCTCGACGACGTCTCCCTGCCGTGGCGCGAGGTCGACGCCGTCGGCGCGGACGGCTCCGACCTGGAGGCGATGGTGCGGGCGGACCAGGACGTCCCGTTCGACATGGCTGCCCCGCCACTGATCCGCTTCCTCGTCGTGCGCACCGCCCCGGACGCGTGGACGCTGGCCGTCAGCAGCCACCACATCCTGCTCGACGGGTGGTCGATGCCGCTGCTGCTGAAGGACCTGCTCACCCTCTACGCGACCGACGCCGATGCGACGATCCTGCCGCGGGTGCCCGCGTATCGCACCTACCTGGAGTGGTTGGCCGCGCGCGACCACGACCGGTCCCGCCGGGCCTGGGCGGACGCGCTGGCCGGCCTCGAGGAGCCGGCCATGCTCGCCGAGGTGCTCGGTGACGGCGAGGCGGGAGCCGTGGGCGGCGCGGAGCACCGCGTCGCGATCGACGCCGACACCACCGCCGCGCTGACCGAGTACGCGAGCCGGCTCGGCGTCACCGTCAACACCGTTCTCCAAGCGGCGTGGGCCGTGCTGGTGGCCCGCTCCACCGGCCGCGACGACGTGGTGTTCGGAACCACCGTCTCCGGCCGGCCCGGCGGGCTCGAGGGTGTCGAGTCGATGGTCGGGTTGTTCATCAACACGATTCCGGTGCGCGTCCGCCTCGACCCGGACATGGCGGTCGACGCGGCGCTGCGTGCCCTGCAGGCCGAGCAGGCCGACCTGCTCGACCACCACCACACCGGGCTGGCGGAGATCCAGCAGCTCGCGGGGACCGGCGCGTTGTTCGACACCCTGCTCGTGTACGAGTCCTATCCGATCGACCGGAGCGGCCTCGAGCAGGCCAGCTCGATCGACGGCATGACCGTCGCCGGCGTGAACACCCGGGACGCCACCCACTATCCGCTCACGGTGGTGGCCACGGCCGAGGAGTCGCTGGCCTTCGGGTTCAAGTACCGCCGGGACGCCTTCACGGCCTCCGCCGTGCAGAACCTCGCGCAGCGCTACCTCCGGGTGCTCGGCGGCCTCGTCGCCGGGACGGCCGGCACGATCGGGCAGCTCGAGATCCTGGGCGACGCCGAGCGCGACGATCTCGTCCGACGGACCGGACGCCCGGCGGAACCGGCCGTGCCGCTGGCCGACCTGCTGGCCGCGGCCGCCGCCCGCGACCCGCAGTCCACCGCACTGTCGTACCGGGGTCGCGAGCTGACCTACGCCGACCTCGATGCCCGCTCGTCGCGGCTCGCGCGTCTGCTCATCGCCCGCGGCGTCGGGCCCGAGGACGTCGTGGCCGTGGGGCTGACCCGGTCCTTCGAGTCCGTGATCTCGGTGTGGGCGGTCGCGAAGTCCGGTGCCGCGTACGTGCCGGTCGATCCCGGCTACCCGGTCGACCGGGTCGTGCACATGGTCACCGACTCGGGGGCGCGGGCGGGAGTGACCGTCGCCGCCGAACGCACCGGCCTGCCCGACACGATCCCGTGGGTGGTGCTCGACGACGAGGAGGTCGAGTCCGAACTCGCCGTGCTGTCGCCCGCGCCGGTGACGGACCGTGACCGGGCGCGTCCGCTGCATGTGGACAACCCCGCCTACGTCATCTACACCTCCGGCTCCACCGGGCTGCCGAAGGGCGTGGTCGTCACCCACACCGGCCTGGCCAACTTCGCCGCCGAACAGCGCGAGCGTTACGGCCTCGGACCGGCCACCCGGGCGCTGCACTTCGCGTCGCCGAGCTTCGACGCCTCGGTGCTCGAACTGCTGCTCGCGGTCGCGCCCGGGGCCGCGCTGGTGATCGCACCGCCCACCGTCTACGGCGGCGCGGACCTCGCGGAACTGCTGCGTCACGAACGCGTCACCCACGCGTTCGTGACCCCCGCGGCACTGGCGTCGGTCGATCCCGCGGGCCTCGACGACCTGCGGACCGTCGTGGTCGGCGGCGAGGCGTGCCCACCGGAGCTCGTCGCGCGATGGGCGCCGGGCCGGGCGTTCCACAACGGGTACGGGCCCACCGAGACCACCGTCATGACCAACATCAGCGATCCGTTGACCCCCGGCGGGCCGCTCACGATCGGCGGGCCGCTCCGGGGCACGCGCTCGCTCGTCCTCGACGACCGGCTCCGGCCCGTGCCGGTCGGGGTGGCCGGCGAGCTGTATCTGTCCGGTGTCCAGCTGGCACGGGGGTACCACGCCCGGCCGGCGCTGACCGCGTCCCGGTTCGTCGCCGATCCGTACGGCACCGGCAGCCGCCTCTACCGCACCGGCGACGTCGTGCGATGGACCGGGGCGGGCGAGATCGAGTACGTGGGCCGGTCGGACTTCCAGGTGAAGGTCCGCGGCTTCCGGATCGAACTCGGGGAGATCGACGCCGTGCTCCGCCGTGATCCGGCGGTCGACTTCGCCGTCACCGTCGGACGGACCTCCGAGGCGGGCGTCGTGCGGTTGGTCTCGTACGTGACGGCGCGGCCGTCGGCGACCGTCGACACCGCCGCGTTGCTGGCCTCGGCGGCGAGGGCGCTGCCGGGACACATGGTGCCGTCGGCGATCGTCGCCCTCGACGAGGTCCCGCTCACGCCGGTGGGCAAGCTCGACCGTGATGCGCTGCCGGAACCGGACACGGCCACGCGGCCGTACCGCGCCCCGGAGACCGATGCGCAGCGGGCCGTCGCGGACATGTTCGCCGAGGTGCTCGGCCTCGACCGGGTCGGGCTCGACGACGACTTCTTCGAACTCGGTGGCAACTCCCTGGTTGCGACGCAGGTCGTCGCGCGCCTGCGGGACGCGCTCGGGGTGGAGGTGCGGGTGCCCTGGTTGCTCGCGGCGCCGACGGTGGAGTCGTTCGCCTCCCGGATCGGCGGCGACGACGCCGGCGGGGACGCGGCGCTCGCCGTGGTCCTGCCGCTGCGCGCCGGCGAGCCCGACGTGACCCCGCTGTTCTGTATCCATCCGATGATCGGCCTGGCCTGGCCCTATGCGCCCCTGGCGGCGCGGCTCGCTCCCGGCCGGCCGGTCTTCGGGCTGCAGACGCCGGCGCTCACGGACCCGGGATTCGTCCCGGCGTCGATCGAGGCGCTCGCGCAGCGATACGCCGACGAGATCGCGCGGGTCCGTCCCGAGGGGCCGTACCGGTTGGCCGGCTGGTCGCTCGGTGGGGTGCTCGCCCACGCGGTGGCGGTGGAGTTGCAGGCCCGCGGCGCCCGGGTCGAGCACCTCGCGATGCTCGACTGCATCCCGCGGATCGACACGGACCGCTTCGGCGCCGAGTTCGCCGAGAACCTCCGCAGTCTCGGAGTGGACGCGGATCCGGACGCGCTGCGCGACGGTTTGCCGGCGGAGGCGGCGAACGCTGTGGCCGCCGCGGTGCCCCGGGAGCTGATCGAACTCGACGCGCCGCGGGTGCAGCGCATCTTCGCCGCGGCGGTGCTCTCCCCGGAGCTGATCAACCGGCACGAACCGGGGCTCTTCGCCGGCGACGTCGACTTCTTCAGCGCGCGGGACGAGCACCCGACGGAGGCAGACGCGGCGGTTCTGTGGGTCCCGTACGTGTCCGGGCGGGTCCGGAATCGGTTCGTGCCCGGAGCGCACGGCGCGATGATGGATCCCCCCGCCCTCGACGTGATCGTGCCGGCGTTGGATCGTGACGCGATCGATGTGACGGATGTGAACGGTGAGGTTTCTGACGGCCGGTACGCAAGGTAACGTTCACGCCCGTGCTGTCGATTCAGTACATGCTGCGCCGCAGGGCGCACCCCGGTTCGCCGGGGCTTGGGGACGCCCGCCCGCCGGGCCTGAGGAGGTTGACGGAATGAGTGTTGTCGAGTCGCGGAGCCGCGCTCGGAGGCTGGGAACAGCCGCGATCTCGGCGGCGGTACTCGCGCTGCCGCTGTTCACGGGCGCCTCGTTCGCCTCGGCCGACCCGGTGGCCGACACCCTGCAGCCCATCACGGCCGTCACGTCCGAGAACGGGTCGTACATCACCAGGATCGAGAACTACGGAGAGCAGCAGCTGCTCGTCTGGGTCTACTCGGCGTCCATGGACGAGGAGATCCTGCTGGACGTGTGGCGCCCGGCCGACACCAGCAAGCCCGCGCCGACGCTGTACCTGCTCAACGGTGCCGGCGGCGGCGAGGACATGGCCACCTGGCGGGGTCGCACCGATGCGATCGAGTTCTTCAAGGACAAGCACGTCAACGTCGTCTCGCCCGTCGGCGGCATGTTCAGCTACTACACCGACTGGAAGAACCCCGATCCCAAGCTCGGCGTGAACAAGTGGGAGACCTTCCTGACCAAGGAGATCCCGCCGCTGGTCGACGGTGCGCTCGGCACCACCGGCGTCAACGCGATCGCGGGCATCTCCACCTCGGGCACCTCGGTGTTCCAGCTGCCTCTCGCCGCGCCGGGACTGTACCGGGGTGTCGCCGCCTACAGCGGCTGCGCGCAGACCTCCGATCCGATCGGCCAGCAGTTCGTCAAGACCACGGTCGAGACGTGGGGCAGCGGCGACACCGAGAACATGTGGGGACCGACGAACGACCCGACGTGGGCGGAGAAAGATCCCTACGTCAACGCCGAGAAGCTGCGCGGGCTCGAGATGTACATCTCCAACGGCAGCGGTCTGCCCGGTCCGTACGACACGCTGACCGGGCCGGAGATCGACGGGGACGCCGGTGTCCTGGCGAACCAGATCGTCGTCGGTGGCGTCATCGAGGCCGCCACCAACTACTGCACCCACAACCTGAAGAACCGGCTCGATACGCTCGGCATCCCCGCCACCTACAACTTCCGCGAGACCGGAACCCACTCGTGGGGCTACTGGCAGGACGACCTGAAGGACTCGTGGCCCGTGCTGCAGCGGGCCCTCGGGGTCTGACACCCGGCGCGGTGAGCATGCGAACGGCCCCTCCCGCCGGGAGGGGCCGTTCGCATGCCGGGGATCTACGGGTGTCAGCCGGCGGGCGGCGCCGTGCAGGGCGCGGGCACGGTCTCGGCGTAGTGCGGATCGAGAGCCGACTTCACCAGGTGCAGCGACTCCGGAAGTTCCAGGAGGGCGAGGTGATCGGCCGGGCTGGTCGGGCACACGTCCTCGACCCACACGTTGTGCACTGCGCTGTCCGCGCCCGGTTGCAGGAACGCATTCTCCGGGGGCGTGGCCACCGTGTCCTGACGGGTGGCGATCGACGTGTAGTCGATCCCCGGCAGGGTCTCGGTTCCGGAATTGAGCCGGGCCAGCACGCGCGATCCGATCAGCTGCTGACGACCGGCGATACCGAACACCATCTGCGCGACGCGCTCGGTGGCCCATTCCTGGTTGCCCAGCCCCAGGCGGGCGAACAGGGAATACAGCTGCTGCATCCCGTTGAAGGTGGTGCCGTGGTTGGTCGCCCCCAGCATCACCAGCTTGTCGACCTCGTTGCGGGCCGGGTCCGCCGGGTCCGCGCCGCTCTCGAACCGCAGGTACTGACGGGAGACCGGTCCACCCTGCGAGTGGCCCACGAGATCGACCCGATCGGCCCCGGTGTGAGCGCGCACCGCATCGACGAACTCGCCGAGCTGCTTTGCGGATTCCTCGATGCTCCCGACGCCCCAGATCATGAGGCCGGGGTCGACGAGCGAGCGGATGCCCCCGTAGTTCAGGGCGTAGACGCAGTAGCCGAGGTCGGCGAGCTGCGGGGCCGCCACGGCCCACGAGCTGGTCATGTCCATTCTCGTTCCGTGCACGAGAACCACCGGCCGGGGATGTTCGGGGGAGGGCACGCAGTCGAGGTTGTTCGCCCCCGCGGGGCTCGGCCCCATCGATTCGAGCAGCGCCGGCAACGAGGCGGCGTCGGTGGTGTCCGCGGCGGCCGTGGGCGGCGCCGGCCCGGCGGCGGTCAGGGCGGCGGCCATCACCGCGACGGTGATCCGGCGGGCATACTTCATCGGCATTCCTCCGAGGGGCCGCACTGCGGTGACAGTGCCGTGGCTGCAGCAGCCGTTGTGCGGCCGCGGGTCGGCGGACAGGATAACAGCCGGGGACGGCCGTTCGGGGTCGCCGAGGTCAGCCCTCCTCGGCTGCGCGCCGGTAGCCCCGGATCGCCGGAATCGTGAAGACCGCGATCATGAGGGCCGACCACATCAGCGTCTTGATCAGCGGTTCCGCGAGCGGACCGCCCATCGCCAGGGCCTTCATCGTGTCGATCGCACACGACATGGGCTGGTTCTCCACGACCGGCTGCAGCCACCTCGGATAGGCCATGACCGGCACGAACCCGGAGTTGAAGAACATCAGCAGGGTGCACGCGATCGACACCAGTTCCACGAGGGGCAGCTTGCTCGACATGGTGGCCAGGACCGTCACCATCAGGGCGAACCCGATGCCGAAGAGAACGGGGATGACGAGGATCGCGAGTCCGGCGGCGAGACCCTGGGTGAAGCGGAAGCCCAGACCGACGCCGGCCGCCAGGATGATGAGGGTCGTGGCGAGCACACGGACGGCCTCGGCGAGCATGCGGCCCAGCAGCCCGGCCGCCCGGTGGATCGGCAGGGTGTAGAAGCGGCCGAGCAGGCCGCTCTGCCGCTCCGTGCGCAGGCCGACGGCGCTGACCACCGACCCGAACATGGCACCGACCAGGATGATCATGGGGACGGTGCCGTAGATCGCGGGCTGTCCGGTGGCGGCGGTGACCGTGTTGCCCAGGACGACCCGGAACATGAGCAGGGTGAGCGCCGGGTAGACCAGCGCCTGGATCATCGTTGCGGGATCGCGCGCCCAGCGCAGCAGGAGCCGCTGGCACTGGATGCGACTGTGCTCCCACAGGGCGCCCCACGATCGCTCCGGACGAGCGTGCTCGGGCGGCGGGAAGGTGAAGGCGGCGCCGTTGGCGTCGACGGGACGGATGTCGGGAGGTCCGTTCATCTGCCGCTCACCCCCGCCTCGTGCTGGCCCACACGGCGAGCGGGGCGAACACCAGCGCGAGACCCGCGCACCAGGCCACGGTGGGGAACAGGACCGACCACGTGACGCCGCCCTCGGCCATGTCCTGCATGGCGAACGAGAACTGCGAGATCGGCTGGTTGCGCACGAACGGCCGGATCCACTCGGGGAAGCCCTCCTCCGGGACGAACCCGCACGAGAGCATGCCGAGAATCAGCTGCGGCAGCGTCAGGGCCTGCGCGGTGGCCTCGGGGCTCTTCGACAGCGTGCCGATCGCGTCGGCGCCCAGCGACAGGACGAGGCTGATGGCCAGGGCGGTGACGCAGAACAGGACCGCCTGTGCGAATCCCGCCGAGAACCGGAAGCCGATGGCGTAGCCGAACAGGAGCGCCCCCGCCAGGGACACGACGGACCGCAGCATCGCGCTCGACATCCGCGAGATCAGCGGGACCGCGCTGAACACGGGCATGGTCTGCAACCGCGTCGTCAGTCCCGTCATCGCCTCACCCGAGGACAACTGCGCCGCGGAGATGGCCGTGAACGCCATCGCCTGCAGGACGATGATCGGCATCAGGTACTGCGCGTAGTCGATGCCCTGCAACGACATCACGAACTTCAGCGGCAGGTAGAAGCCCAGGCCGAACACCACCGGGGTGATCGCCGCGACGACGAGTTCGCCGTACCGCGCCATGGTGCGGACCGTGCGCATCGTGAGCGCGCTCCACTGGTTGAGCACCGTCGGGTCGGCCCGGCGGTGCGAGCCCACCCGCTTCTCCGGCAGCGAGATGTTCGCGTCGTGCCGCACCCGCTGGGCGCTGATGCTCTTCGTGTGGACGGTCACGCGGGCTCTCCCGTCGTCGCGGACGTCGTGTCGGCGCCGGCCGAGTGCCCGGTCAGGCTGAGGAACACATCGTCGAGGGAGGGCCGGCGCAGGCCGATGTCGGCCAGCTCGATCCGGGTGGGGGCGAGCCGGCGCAGCGCCTCGGCGAGCGTCGCCGGGCCGTGCGGCGCCGGAATCGAGACGCGGTCGTTGCTGCCCGCGGTGGCCAGCTCGGCGCGCACGTCGGGCGGGACGAGGTTGCCGAGGGCGTGCACCACCCACGGCAGCGCGTTCGGGTCGACCGGGACGATTTCGCAGTAGCTGCCTCCCGTGGAGGCCTTGAGCTCGTTGGCCGTCCCCTCCGCCACCACGGTGCCCCGGTCGATGACGATGATGTTGTCGCTGAGCAGGTCGGCCTCCTCGAGGTACTGCGTCGTCAGCAGCACCGTGATGCCCTGCTTCTTGAGCGCACCCACCAGGGACCAGACGCCCTGCCGGCTGCGCGGATCGAGGCCGGTGGTCGGCTCGTCGAGGAAGACGACCTCGGGGCGCACGACGAGCCCGCATGCGATGTCGACGCGCCGGCGCATGCCGCCGGAGTAGTGCCGCACCGCCCGCTTACCGGCGTCCACCAGATCGAATTCGCGGAGCAGCTCGTCGGCGCGTTGGCGCGCGGCCGCGCGGTCGAGGCCCATCAGACGGCCGAACAGGATCAGGTTCTCCCGGCCCGACAGCGTCTCGTCGAGGGCGGCGTACTGGCCGGTCATCATGATCGAGCGGCGCACGGCGGCGGGGTCGCCGACCACGTCGTGCCCGGCGATCACCGCGCGCCCGCCGGTCGGGCGCAGCAGCGTGGACAGGATCTTCACCGTCGTCGTCTTGCCGGCGCCGTTGGGCCCGAGAATGCCGAGGACCGAGCCTCGTGGGGCGGAGAACGTGATGCCCTTGAGGGCATGGACGTCCCCGAACGACTTGTGCAGGTCGTCGACGAGGACCGCTTCGTCGTGGTATCTCAGCATCACTCTCCGCCGTGGAACTCTCGGTCGGCCGCTTGCGGACCCGTCGACGAGTAGATCCCGCCGTCACGCCGCGATGTTACCGGCCGGGGCCTGCGGCCCCGGTCTTCCGCGAGCGCCGGGCCGTGCGTCCGTCAGCTCCAGACGCCGATCTCGTCGAGGTGCCGGACCAGCCGGCCGGCCCCGTCGGTGAAGTGCCGGCGAGTCTCCCGGCCTGCGGAATCGCCGTCGCCGCGGCGCAGCGCGTCCACGAGGCGCTTGTGCGACGCCACCGCCGCGGCACCCCAGTCGGGGTCGGACGAGTAGAAGTGCACCGGCGTGTAGCGCGTGGCGTTGAGCAGGAACCAGGACAGCTTGCGCGCGCCGGTCGCGCGGTTGAGTGTGCGGTGGAAGGCGAACTCGAGGTCCTCGATCCGCGCCCCGTCCCCGCTGCGCACCGCTTCGGCCAGGCGTTCGTTGAGGTCGGCCAGCTCGGCCACGGTGTCCGGGGTGATCACCGCGGCCGCCCGTCGCGCCAGCTCCTCCGCGATCTGCCCCTGCAGCCAGAACAGGTCGTCGATGTCGCCCCGGCTCAACGGGGCCACGACATAGCCGCGGTGCGGGACGAGCTCCACGAGTCCCTCGCCGCGCAGTGTGAGCAAGGCCTCACGCACCGGGGTGACGCTCACGCCGAGCTCGGCCGCGGTCTCGTCCAGCCGGATGAAGTCGCCGGGCCGGACCCCACCCGACATGATGAGATTGCGGACGTGCACCGCCACGTCGTCGGACAGCTGGGGCCTGCGGCGCAGCGGCCGGGACCCGGGCGACCGGGACTGGGCAGAGGATGTCATTCGGCGCTCCTTCAGTCCCGCGTTCCGGGGCGCGGGTCGCTTCCGTTCGACGGATTATTCCGCACCGGTCGTGCGCCGTGGGGGAGGGGCGCGGGATGCGCGTGCGCTGCGGCCTCCGCTACCCGCCGTTATGGTCGGACCGGTGAGTTTCGAAACGTCACGACGTCGTTTTCTCGGAACCATGGCCGGTGGCCTCGTCGGGCTCGGCCTGATGCACCCTGCGCGCGCGGGCGCCCGGCCGGCGGCCCGGCTGCCCGATCCGGGGACCGTCCCGGTCATCGATCCGGCCCTGCTGAGCGCGGTCGAAGCGGCGAGCCTGCTGCAGTCCGGGCAGTTGCACCCGCGCGAACTCCTCGATGCCTGCCTGCGCCGTAGCCGGGACCACGACGGCGGCGTCGGCGCATGGATCCACCTCTATCCAGACCTCGCCTATGCCGCCGCCGACGCGGCGGCGACCCGGCTCAGCGCCGCCCGGGCGTCGGGCGAGCCCGTCTCGCCCGTGTGCGGGCTGCCGATCGCGCTCAAGGACCTCTTCGCGGTGGGCGGGCTCCCGCTCACCGCGTCGAGCAACGTGCTGCGGGACAACGTGGCCGCCGGGGATTCGGGGGTGTGGCGCCGGCTGCAGGAGGCCGGGGCGGTCCTGCTCGGTCACGTGCACACCGACGAGTTCGCGATCGGCGTGGTCACCCCGCAGGTGGCCAACCCGTGGAACCCGCAGTACTCCCCGGGCGGCTCGTCGGGCGGCAGCGCCGCCGCGGTGGCGGCCCGGTTCGTCCCCCTGTCGGTCGGCAGCGACACCGGCGGCTCGCTGCGGCTGCCGGCCAGCTCGTGCGGCGTCTCGGCGATCAAGCCCACGTACGGGCGGATCACCTCGCACGGGATGATCCCGCTCACCTGGACCCGGGACCACCCCGGCCCCATCGGGCACAGTCTCGCGGACGCCTCGCTGCTGCTGGGTGTCCTCGCCGGCGCGGAGGCGGACGATCCGGTGACGGCCGCCGGTCCGGGCGTGCCCGAGGGCGGCTATCCGCTGGTGCCGCCCGCCGGGACCGCGCCGCTCGCGGGCGTCCGTATCGGCGTGCCGCACGGGGCGACCGACCGGCTGGCCCCGGAGCTGCGGCGCCTGTTCGACGAGTTCCTCGCGACGGCGCGT
The DNA here is from genome assembly GCF_002887785.1 of Rhodococcus sp. ENV425. Lineage (NCBI taxonomy): Bacteria > Bacillati > Actinomycetota > Actinomycetes > Mycobacteriales > Nocardiaceae > Rhodococcus > Rhodococcus sp. ENV425. Next base: position 24,419 of record NZ_PCZU01000297.1, on the reverse strand, counting down.
GCGCTGGGCGCCGAAACCGTACCGGTGTCGATGCCGCACCCACCGGATTCGCTCCTGGCCGGCGACACGGCGGAGATGGGGGCCTACCACCGGCAGTTCGTGGACCGGCTCGGCGACTATCGCATCGATCTCGCACCGCTCGTGAGCGCGGCGGTGGCGTCGCTCGCGCTGCCGGTGGCCGACTACTTCGGGCTCGAGCGCGACCGGCTGCGCTACCAGCACCAGTACAACGCCATGTTCCGGGACCACGATCTCGACGTGATCGCGTTGCCGGGCGCGCTCGACGACGGCTGTCCCCGCGACGCATTCGCGGGCCTCAGCGTGCTGTCCGGGGTGGCCGGCGACGTCCAGTGGGCCAATTACACCGGCGCCCCTGCCGTTTCGTTCCCGGTCGGCCGCTCGGCGGTGACCGGGCTGCCGTTCGGTGTCCAGCTGGGCGCGCTGCCCTGGCAGGAGGCCGCGTTGATCGCGGTGGGGCTGGCCCTGCAGGAGGCGTTGCCGGTGTGGCGCGACGTGCCGCCCGTGGCGCCGGCGCCGCGCGAGCTGCCGGTGGCCACGCCGGCGGCGCCGGGACCGGGTCCCGATCCGACCAACACGCTCGGGGCGGCGGCGCCCGTGCGGACGCCCGCGACGTTGTCGACCGGAGGGTGGTGACGGCCGCGCGGCCGGGGCGAAGTTGAGAATGCCGACCGGGTCCTGCATACTGGTCGGGTTGCCTTGACCGGGTCACGGTTTTCCGCGGCTCGGAACGAGATCGAGTGACAGTCGCGGATCGAGCCTGACGGCCTGGTCGCGGCCACATGCAAGACGGAAGCAGTACCTCCCTGTACCCGTACGGGTGCATCCGGCAGGTCGATCCGTGGTGTCGAGCGTTGGTTCGACGCCGCGGAGCGAGCAGTAGGGCGACACGCCCGACCGCGTGTGCCGGAGAACAATGACAGATGAACAGCGGCATGCGGATCGGGTGCGCCCGGTCACGAAGTGTGAAGAGTGCTGTTCGCCGTCGCCGTTCGGGTGGAACTGTGCAGACGAGGTGGTTCCCGACTCGTTCGGGTACTACGAAACGCGGCAAGAAAAGGACACTAAGCGTGGCGGGACAAAAGATCCGCATCAGGCTCAAGGCCTATGACCATGAGGCGATCGACGCATCTGCGCGCAAGATCGTCGAGACGGTGACCCGCACGGGCGCCCGCGTGGTCGGCCCGGTGCCGTTGCCCACCGAAAAGAACGTGTACTGCGTCATCCGCTCGCCGCACAAGTACAAGGACTCGCGCGAGCACTTCGAGATGCGGACTCACAAGCGGCTGATCGACATCCTCGACCCGACGCCCAAGACCGTCGACGCGCTCATGCGCATCGACCTCCCGGCGAGCGTCGACGTCAACATTCAGTGACTTTCGAGACCAGCGAGCTTGTAGAAGACGCAGCGGAGACAACACATGACTAACCAGATCAAGGGAATCCTGGGCACCAAGCTCGGCATGACCCAGGTCTTCGACGAGAACAACCGGGTCGTTCCGGTCACCGTCGTCAAGGCCGGACCGAACGTGGTCACCCAGATCCGCACCGAGGAGCGCGACGGCTACAGCGCCGTGCAGCTCGCCTACGGTGCGATCGACCCGCGCAAGGTCACCAAGCCGGTCGCCGGCCAGTTCGCCAAGGCGGGTGTCACCCCTCGCCGCCACATCGTCGAGCTTCGCGTCGACGACACCGAGGGCTTCGAGATCGGCCAGGAACTGACCGCCGAGGTCTTCGAGGACGGCGCATTCGTCGACGTCACCGGCACCTCCAAGGGCAAGGGCTTCGCCGGCACCATGAAGCGCCACGGCTTCGCCGGCCAGGGCGCCTCGCACGGTGCGCAGGCTGTGCACCGTCGTCCGGGCTCCATCGGTGGCTGCGCCACCCCGGGCCGCGTGTTCAAGGGAACCCGCATGTCCGGGCGCATGGGTAGCGACCGCATCACGACGCAGAACCTCTCGGTCCACAAGGTGGACGCCGAGAACGGCCTGCTGCTGATCAAGGGTGCGATCCCGGGCCGCAAGGGCGGCGTCGTGATCGTCAAGACCGCAGTGAAGGGTGGTGCACGGGCATGACCAGCACCGAGACCGCAACCAAGCTGACGCTCGACGTCAAGGCCCCCGGCGGCCAGACCAACGGCACCGTCGATCTCCCCGCCGAGATCTTCGACGCCCCCGCGAACATCGCGCTGCTCCACCAGGTGGTTGTCGCGCAGCTCGCCGCGGCTCGCCAGGGCACGCACGCCACCAAGACCCGCGGCGAGGTCCGCGGCGGTGGCCGGAAGCCGTAC